>NZ_JBTNDR010000014.1:0-100942 GCF_054510895.1 Arthrobacter sp. HLT1-20
GACTCGCCAGCACGACCGCCACACCCGGAAAGCACCCAAGAAAGCGGCCCCCACCAAAAAAGATGGGAGCCGCACACCGATGCCTCTTGACAAAAGTTCCCACATATCAGTCCCCACGCCCTCCCGAACTACAGCCGCTGGCGCGTCTGCACTTCGGGTCCCTCGGGCGCGTGGGCCCATCCAGCTCCTCCCCAACCACAGCAAATGGCCCCGACCCTTCGTCACTTGGGACGAAGGGTCGGGGCCATTTGCTTGCAGCCACCAGGGGAATGAAAGTTGCTAGTGCTGGTGGTCTTGATTCTTCAGTTGCTGGATGTTGCTGGGAACCGAAGGGCTCTTGTCGGTTTCACTGTGTCCTGAGTGCGGAACGGCAAGTTCGCCGGCGGTGGAGGCCGCCATGCCCACTGTCGTCAGGGCGGCAACCAGGATTGATGCGGCGAAGAGCGTACCAACCACTGCCGCTGCCGTGGGTTCCTTGCGGGTTTTGGATTCCTGCCGCAGCGCCGCGTTCCGCCGCCAGCCAAGGACGGCTATGACCGAGAGCTCCAGGGCCAGCAGGGATGCTAGCGTCATGTCGAACGTTCGGCTGGCCTCAGGTATCCGCCACAGTCCAAACAACAAGCCGGTGAGGTGGACGAGTGCTGCTGCGGACACCACCAGACGCAGCGTTCCTGCCCGTTTGATTCTGCCGCTTCTGAAGGAGATGAATCCGTAAGCCAGGGCTGCCAGTCCGTAAACTGCGGAGGCAACGCCGGCCACCCACTGCCACGGAGCGGTGGCCAGCAATACCCTATCTGCGTCAGCGGGTTCCCCGCCCAGTCCGGGAAGCAAACTTGATGCAGCAGCGATTGCGAGTGCGGCGATCCCCAAAAACGCCAAACTTGCGTACAGCGAAGTCAACTCAGTTCCTGTCCGGGTGGTGCTCTCCAGCCTTCGCCGGCCGCGGAGCAACACCCGGGCGGGAACCCGCCCAGCAATGGGCGGAGCTCCCAGATGCTGGGCGGTTGTCATGCTCAGGCGGCTCGTGCTGCGACGGTGCGGTCCTGTGAGAGACCAACAGCCAGCAGGACGAAGGCGCTGCCCAGGTGGAGAACGTTATCAGCGCCGTTGAGGGCAATAATGTTCAAGGCGGTTCCCGGAAGGAACAACCCGACGATCCCAACCAGCAGGTAAACAGCTCCCACGGTGGAGTTCATGGTCTTGGCGGCACTGACGTTGGAGAGGCCAGCAAACAGCAGTGCCGCACCGATGGCCAGGTGGATGACGTTGTGCATGGGGTTGACCTCAAAAATGATCAAGTTCCTGCCCTCAGTGGCGAAGAAGCCGATCCCGCTGGTCACAAAGAAACCTAAAATGCCGACTAAGAGGTAAACGGCACCGAAAACGGTGGCTAGCAATCTGTTCGGTGAAGTGCGCATGATGATTATCCTTTTCCTGACGACGAAGAAAGAGTTTTCTTCGTCCTGTCCCGAGAGGGTTCAACACGAACCCATAACAGTGGTTCGGAGTGCGCACGACTACGGATTGGCTGGCGGAAGAACTATTTTCCCAGTTCCCTTTGCAGCAGGGGAGTGAGGCGGAAAGGAACCAGTTCATTCATGGCCAGGGAGGTTTCGGTGCGCTCGACGCCGTCGCACGCCAGGATCTTTCCATTGATCCGGAACAGGTCCTCGGCGCCTTTGGACACCACACGCACCAGCAAGTCCTCGCGCCCGCTGAGTCCGTGGACCTCTACCACCTCGGGGATGGATGCCAGGGATGTGGCCAGATCACCCAACTTTTGTTGTTGCACATGCACGGAAATAAAGGCAGTCAGCGGGTACCCCAGGGCTGCCGTGCTGACCCTGTGGTCAAAGTTCAAAAAGGCGTTCCGCTTCTCCAGGGACGCCAAGCGGGCCTGGACAGTATTGCGCGACAAGCCAAGGGTGGCAGCCATGGCCACCACTGTTTGGCGCGGGTCCGCCACCATGGCCAAAAGGATGCGGGCGTCTGTTCCATCTAAAGTATGCATAATGCGCAGATTAGCACGGTTACTCCGTCGCAAATAGGGCACAATGATCAGTTTCTGAAAAGGACATTGCGCCTCCTGCCTGACGTGAGTAGGGTCACAGTGAGGGCGGTAATGGCGCTGCCCCACCGTGCGCGAACAATTTTTTCAGGCGGTTTGTGAGCCTGCAAAACTCTAAGGAGGCGAACCACCGTGCTGGACACTTCGGCAAACACCGGGTCACCAACAGAATCAGTGATTCACCAACTCATAACGGCAGCCGGCACCCGCGTCACGGATGAGGTCCTGGACCCTTTCGTGGCCGGCGTGGACAATGAGCAATTGCTCAAGCTGTACCAGGACATGGTGGTCATTCGGCGCATCGACTTTGAGGCAACAGCCCTGCAACGCCAGGGCCAACTGGCCCTATGGCCGCCCATGCTGGGCCAGGAAGCGGCGCAAATTGGCTCAGTCCGGGCCATAGAGGACGACGACTTCATCTTCCCCACCTACCGCGAAAACGGGGTTGCCTATTGCCGCGGCGCCAACCTCACCGGAATCATGAGCACCTGGCGTGGCAGCGCCAACACCGGTTGGGATCCCTACGAAGTTAACATGGCCACACCTCAGATCATTATTGGCGCGCAAACCCTGCACGCCACGGGGTACGCCATGGGGCTGACCATGGACGGCAAGGAATCGCTGGCCATCGCCTATTTGGGCGACGGCGCCACCAGCCAGGGCGACGTCCACGAGGCCATGGTGTTTGCCGCCAGTTTCCAGACACCGGTGATCTTCTTCTGCCAAAATAACCACTGGGCCATCTCGGAACCCGTGGGACTGCAGGCCCATGTTCCCTTAGCCGGCCGCGCTCCCGGCTACGGCATCCCCAGCTTGCGCGTCGACGGGAACGACGTTCTGGCCGTCCTTGCCGCAACGCAGTGGGCCGCCACCCGCGCCCGCAGCGGTGGCGGGCCCAGCTTCATCGAAGCCGTCACCTACCGCATGGGCCCCCACACCACGGCCGATGACCCCACACGCTACCGGGAGGCCGCCGAGCTGGAGGAGTGGCGTGCCAAGGATCCCATCGCCCGGGTCCGCACATTCTTGACCAACAATGGAACGCTCGACGCCGGTGCTGAAGCCGAGGTGGCGGCGCAAGCCGACGCCGTGGCCGCCGAACTGCGTGCGGGCTGCATTGGCATGCCGGATCCGGAACCCATGACACTTTTTGACAACGTCTACACCGGCGAACACGCCATCCTTGACCGTCAGCGCGAGCACTATGCGAGGTACTTGGCCGGCTTTGCCGGGGCCGCTGCGGGCAACTCCAGCGCGGAAGGAAATCAGCGATGAGCACACTTACACTGACCCAGGCCATCAACGCCGGGCTGCGCAGGGCCATGGAGGACGATCCTCAAGTGGTCCTCCTGGGCGAGGACATCGGCACGCTCGGCGGTGTCTTCCGGGTGACCGACGGACTCATGAAGGACTTTGGCTCACACCGTGTCATCGACACCCCGCTGGCGGAAAGTGCCATCATCGGCACAGCCGTGGGCCTGGCCTACAGGGGATTCCGGCCCGTGTGCGAGATCCAGTTTGACGGCTTCATCTACCCCGGCTTTGACCAAATTGTGTCCCAGGTGGCCAAGCTGCACATGCGCACCCACGGACAGGTCCGCATGCCGCTGACCATCCGCGTCCCCTTCGGCGGCGGCATTGGTTCCCCGGAACACCACTCCGAGTCCCCTGAGGCCTATTTTGTGCACACCTCGGGGCTGCGCGTTGTCAGCGCCTCCAATCCGCAGGACGCTTACACGCTGCTGCGCCAGGCCATTGCCAGCGATGACCCCGTGCTGTTCTTTGAACCCAAACGCCGCTACCACAGCAAGGGGGAGGTGGACCTTGACGCCGACCTGGCCCTGGCCCCCGCCATGGGCGCCGCCCGCGTGGTTTCCCCCGGCACCGACGTCACCCTGGTGACCTACGGCCCGCTGGTGCCGACAGCCCTTGACGCGGCCCGGGCCGCAGCGGACGACGGCATCTCCGTCGAGGTGATCGACCTTCGCTCCCTTTCCCCCATTGACTACGGCCCGCTGGAGGAATCCGTGCGCCGCACCGGTCGCCTGGTCATCACCCATGAGGCCTCCGAGACTCTGGGCCTTGGCGCCGAAATCGCCGCCGCCATGACCGAGCGCTGCTTCAACTACCTTGAAGCGGCACCCGTGCGGATCACCGGTTTCGACATCCCGTACCCGCCGTCCAAGCTAGAAAAGCACCACCTGCCCGATCTTGACCGTATGCTCGACGGCGTTGACCGCGCCTTGGGCCGTCCCAACTCCCTCACGGGGCTGGAAGGATGACAATGATTGCCGAATTCAAGCTTCCAGACCTGGGCGAAGGCCTCACCGAATCGGAGATCGTCAGCTGGCATGTGGCTGTTGGCGACACCGTCACTCTCAACCAGGTCCTCGGCGAAGTGGAAACGGCCAAAGCCGTGGTGGAGTTGCCCTCGCCGTACGCCGGCGTTGTCACGGCCATCAGCCACGAACCCGGCACCATGGTTGAAGTGGGCGAGGTGATCATCGCGTTCGACGTGGCGGACGGATCATCAGTGGGCTCCAACAGCCTGCCGGGCTCGAGGCCGGCTTCGCCCGCCATGGGGGCCCCGCCCGCTTCGCCGGCGCCCGAAGCCGCTCCCGGGGGCCTGTCACAACAACCGGCCGCGGCTGTCGCAGGCAATGACGCATCTGCCGCGCCGAAGCGGGTTCCAACGCTCGTGGGGTACGGGGCCGATCCGGAATCGTCCAAGCGGCCCACCCGGCGGGCTCGCGTGTTTGCCGCCATAGCTGCGAGCCCGGTGGCCACGGGCAGCAGCGCCACCTCGACGGCCGGGACTTTTGCTGCCGCGCCCGTCAATTCCGGGGTTGCCGATGCCCGGGTCCAAGGGAACAGGCCGCGGTCCACGCCTCCTGTGCGCAAATTGGCGCGGGACTTGGGCCTTGAGCTGACCACGCTGGTGGGTACGGGGGAGCGGGGTCTGATCACCCGCGGTGATGTCCTCGCTTTTGCCGGGGACCCTGCCAACGGTTCAGGGGCAGTTGTGGAGGCGCCGGCGTCGACCACACCCAGCCATGGGACTGCGGAGGCCCGGGAGGTGCGCACGCCCATCAAGGGGGTGCGGAAGTTCATGGCGGCGGCCATGGTGGAGAGTGCCTTCACGGCACCGCACGTCACCGAGTTCCTGACCGTTGACGTCACGGCCGGCATGGAGTTTCTGGATAAATTGCGCGGCCTGAAGGAGTTTGCCGGGCTGAAGGTGACGCCGTTGACTCTTGCGGCGAAGGCCGTGAGCCTGGCGGTGGCTCGGCATCCGGCGCTGAACACCCACTGGGATCAAGCGAGTCAGGAGGTGGTGGCGTACAACTACCTGAATCTTGGCATTGCCGCTGCCACACCGCGGGGGCTGCTGGTGCCCAACATCAAGGACGCCCAGGTCTTGGGGCTGCGCGGGCTGGCTGTTGCTTTGGGCGAGCTGGCAGAGACGGCCCGTTCCGGCAAGACTCCGCCGGCCGATCTGGCAGGAGGCACCTTCTCCATCACCAACATTGGCGTTTTTGGCATCGATGCAGGAACCCCCATCCTGAATCCCGGGGAGGCTGGCATTTTGGCCCTCGGTGCCGTGCGCCGGACACCTTGGGAATACCAGGGGGGCATTGCGCTGAGGCAGGTCATGACGCTCAGTTTGTCCTTTGATCACAGGCTGGTCGACGGCGCTCAGGGCTCACGCTTCTTGGCGGACGTGGGCGCCATGATGGCCGATCCTGCGATGGGGCTGGTGATGGGCTGAACTGCACCCCTAATGCAACGTGATTGCTATGGATACGCGGCCGGAGCGGACGTATATTTATAGATGACCCCCACGTTGGGAGCCAACTCTTAGGGAGGCTGGTATCAATGAAGAGGTGGAATCGCTGGCAGGACTTTGTTGCCGTCGCAGCTGGTCTTTATGCCGCTTTGTCGACAATGTGGACATCGCAGCAGAACAGCTCCATGGTCATGATGATTGGTTGCGGCGTACTGCTGATGGCCACGGGCGTTTGGAATCTGATGAGCCCCGGGCAGCCTGTGGCTGAATGGGTTCAGATGGTGCTGGCCGCACTGCTGATCGTCTCCCCCTGGCTGGCCGGTTACACGGCACACATGGGAGCGACGTGGACGTCATGGATCGCTGGAGGTGTGGCGCTGCTTGCCGGCGTCATGGCGCTGCAGCCGAGCATGCACGAGCACGCCGAAGGCCATCACGGAGGCATGGCAGCCCACTGAGTTCCTTGCAAACTCATGGTGAGCAAAAAGCGCCGGGATTCCCGGCGCTTTTTGCTTGTTCAAGTGAGGTGGCTAGGCCCGGCAGGCGGCTTTCTAGCTGGCTGGGGAAACGGAGAGCCCGGCCCAGGCCATGGCCTCAAGCACAGTCCTGGCCGTTGCCGCATCTGTACTGCGCTCATCTGTACTGCGCTCATCTGAACTGCGCCGGCCCGTGCGTCCGTGGACGCGAAGGCTGTGCGGGGTGGAGTTGATGAGGCCAAAGATTGCCTGTGCCTGGAGCCGGAGAACAGTAGTTTCCCGCTCCGGGAACAGCTGCCCCAGCACGTGAACCCACAGCTCCACATAGGCTCGTTGCAGCGATCGCACGGCGGCCCTGTCCGCGTCGCTGAGCGAATCAAGGTCCCGGTCCTGGACCCTAATCACATCCGGCTGGCTCAGGGCAAAGTCAACGTGAAAGGCGACCAGCGCGCGCAGGGAGGCCTCGACGCTGGGTGTGGCAGCGAGTACGGCCCGTCCGCCCGCCAGCAAGTCCTCGCTGACGCCAATCAGCAGCGCACCGAGCAGCGCCTGCTTCCCGCTGAAGTGCCTGTACACCGCGGGCCCGCTCACTCCCGCAGCGGCCCCCAAATCCTCAATGGACACGCCGCTGAAGCCACGCTGGGCGAACAAGGCGGCGGCAGATTTGAGCAGCACCGAGCGGCGGTTGGCCTTGGCCTGGATGCGGCTGGTGGTGGCTTGCTCCATCAGATCCTCCCTTGGTGCTGGACATCACAGAATTGTCAGACTAACCTGAAACTCAGTTAGTGATTATTAACTAAGTGTAGCGGATGAGGGGTCGATGGAGACTTTGCAGAGCGCGGTGGAGCCGGCGGGGGATGCGTTCGCCCGCAATGATGCCCAGCAGCGTGATTTGGTGGCACAGTTGCGCCAATTGCTGTGTGAGACGGCCCGCGGCGGCCCCGAAAAGTCTCGTGAACGCCATGTTGCCCGCGGCAAGCTGCTGCCCCGCGAGCGTGTTGACCAGCTGCTGGATGAGGGCAGCCCCTTTCTTGAAGTGGCGCCACTGGCGGCCCACGGCATGTACGACGGCGCGTCCCCCGGGGCCGGTGTCATCGCCGGCATTGGGCTGGTGCAGGGCCGCCACGTCATGATCGTGTGCAACGACGCCACGGTCAAGGGCGGCACTTACTACCCGCTCACGGTGAAGAAACATTTGCGGGCGCAGGAAATTGCCTTGGAGAACCGGCTGCCCTGCATTTACTTGGTGGACTCCGGGGGCGCGTTCCTGCCCAAGCAGGATGAGGTGTTCCCTGACAAGGAGCACTTCGGCCGGATCTTCTTCAACCAGGCGCACATGTCGGCGCGGAAGATTCCGCAGATTGCGGCCGTCCTGGGTTCCTGCACGGCCGGCGGAGCCTATATGCCGGCCATGAGTGATGAAACTGTGATTGTGCGCAATCAGGGCACCATCTTTCTGGGCGGGCCGCCGCTGGTGAAGGCCGCCATTGGCGAGATTGTCACTGCCGAGGAGCTGGGTGGCGGTGAGGTGCACGCCGGCATTTCCGGGGTGGTGGACCATCTGGCCGAGAATGACCAGCACGCCCTAGCCATTGTGCGCGACATCGTGGCCACCCTCCCGCCCAACCCGCCCCCGGCCTGGGCTGTGGGTGAGAGCCGGGCCCCGGAAGCGGACCCGGCGGAGCTGTATGGGGCGGTGCCCACAGACCTGAACACTCCCTACGACATTCGCGAGGTCATCGCCCGCCTGGTGGACGGCAGCAAATTCCACGAGTTCAAGCGGAACTACGGCACCACGCTGGTCACCGGCTTCGCCACCCTGCACGGCCATCCCGTGGGCATCGTGGCCAACAACGGTGTGCTGTTCAGCGAATCGGCGCTCAAGGGTGCCCACTTCATTGAGCTGTGCGATCAGCGCGGGATCCCGCTGATCTTCCTGCAAAACCTCAACGGCTTCATGGTGGGCAAGGACTACGAACACGGCGGCATCGCCAAGCACGGCGCAAAGATGGTCACCGCCGTCGCCACCGCACGGGTGCCCAAGCTGACGGTCATTGTGGGCGGCTCGTTTGGTGCGGGCAACTACTCCATGTGCGGGCGCGCCTACAGCCCCCGGTTCCTGTGGATGTGGCCGGCCGCCCGCATCTCCGTCATGGGCGGCAATCAGGCCGCCTCTGTGCTGGCCACGGTCAAACGCGAGCAGCATGAACAGCGGGGGGATCATTGGCCGGCCGAGGCGGAACAAGCGTTCAAGGCCCCCATCCTGGCCCAGTACGAGGACCAGGGCAGCCCCTACTATTCCACCGCCCGCCTGTGGGACGACGGCGTCATTGACCCTGCTGACACCCGCACCGTTCTGGGCCTGGCGCTGGACGTGTGCGCCCGGACCCCGCTGCCGGAGACATCCTTCGGCCTCTTCAGAATGTGAGCCCCTTGTGACACCTCTTTTTGATACAGTCCTGGTGGCCAACCGCGGCGAGATTGCCGCCCGCGTGATCCGCACCCTGCGCAGCCTGGGCATCCGCTCGGTGGCTGTCTATTCCGAGCCCGACGCCGGATCCCGCCACGTGCGCGAGGCCGACGCCGCGCTGTGCATTGGGCCAGCATCCGCCGCGGAGAGCTACCTGAACATCGACGCCGTGGTGGCGGCCGCCCGCGCATCCGGTGCCCAGGCAGTGCACCCCGGCTATGGCTTCCTGTCGGAGAACCTGGCGTTCGCGCAGGCGCTCGCAGCTGCCGGCATCACCTTCATTGGCCCCAACGTTGAGGCCCTGAAGGTTATGGGCGACAAAATCCGTTCCAAAAACCATGTCGGCGCCGCCGGTGTTCCCGTGGTTCCGGGGATTTCCCAGCCCGGTCTCACAGATGCTGATCTGATCGCCGCTGCGGAGGGGATCGGCTACCCGTTGCTCATCAAGCCGTCGGCAGGCGGCGGTGGCAAGGGCATGCACAGCGTGTTCAGTCATGCGGAGTTGCCCGCAGCCCTGGCCACCGCCCGGCGGGTTGCCGCCAGCGCGTTTGGTGATGACACCTTGTTCCTGGAGCGTTTGGTGGCCAATCCCCGGCACATTGAGGTGCAGATTCTCGGTGACACCTTCGGCAACGTGGTGCACCTGGGCGAGCGCGAGTGCTCCCTGCAGCGCCGCCACCAAAAGGTCATTGAGGAAGCGCCCTCACCCCTGTTGGAATCGCTGAACGACGGCGGTGCCACACGCGCCCGCATCGGGGCTGCGGCCTGTGCTGCGGCCGCCAGTGTGCACTACACGGGCGCCGGAACTGTGGAGTTTTTGGTCTCCGACGATCGCCCGGATGAGTTCTTCTTCATGGAGATGAACACCCGGCTGCAGGTGGAACACCCCGTGACCGAAATGGTGGCCAGAGTGGAGGGTGAACTCCTGGATCTGGTGGCCTGGCAACTGCGCATCGCCGCCGGGGAGCAGCTCACCTTCACCCAGAAGTCGGTGGCCCTTGTGGGTCATGCCGTGGAGGCGCGGATCTATGCCGAAAACCCTGCTGACGGGTTCTTGCCCTCGGCCGGGACTGTGGCGCTCCTGGATGAATCCGTGGCCCTGCGGGACGGGGTGCGGGTGGACAGCTCCCTGTTGCCCGGACTGGAAATCTCCTCAAATTACGATCCCATGCTCGCCAAGGTCATCGCATGGGGTGCTGACAGGCCCCAGGCCCTTGGCCGGCTGGATGCCGCACTGCGGGACTATGCGGTGTTGGGGGTGTCCACCAATGTGGAATACCTGCGCCTGCTCCTGGCCGACCCCGACGTCCAGGCCGGCCGCCTCGACACCACCTTGATCGAACGCAAACTGCCGGACATGGCGTTCCGGGCCCTGGACGCCAGCGACTACGCCGCCGCGGCGCACTTTGTCCGCAGTCCGACGCGTCGGCTGCGGGCGGCCTTTGGCGTCTCCGTTACGCCGCCTACGGAAACGCCTGCTCCTTCGCCGGGTAGCCCGTGGGCCCGCAGCGACGGATGGCGGCTGGGCGATCCGGCCCCGTGGCGCATGACCTTCGCTGGCCCCGGACGCACCGGGGTGGTGACGGTCAGCGGTAGCCAGGAAGGAAGCGGCACTGTTGGGTCCGGCGTCGTACGTGTCAGCGGGCTGGGGGAGCAGCCGCAGGAGGTGCGCGGCGACGAACGCGACTACCAGCTGGCCGGGGACAACCATGAGGTGTTTCTGGGCAGTGGCGGGTGGAGTGCCTCCCTGGAGTTGCTTGACCGTGAGCAGGCCGTGGCACGCATGCTGGCCGGGCGGCAACGGGAGGACGCTGCAGCGGATCCGCACGTGCGCAGCCCCATGCCTGGCACCGTCACTGTCCTAAACGTCAGCACGGGGGACCGGGTCGAGGTGGGCACGGTGCTGCTCGGCGTGGAGGCCATGAAGATGGAACACCAGCTGGTGGCCGCGATCGCCGGCACAGCGCACATCAGTGTGGCCGTGGGCTCGCTGGTGAAGGCCCAGCAAATTGTGGCCACAGTGCTCCCCGATGAACCGCTTGCAACTACCCACAACCCTGAAGGGGAATAACGTGCCAAATTTTGAGCTCAATGACGAGTACCAGGATCTCAGTGACATGGTCAGGGACTTCGCCGACAACGAGGTGGCCCCCGTGGCTGCCAAACACGACGAGGAGCATTCCTTCCCGTACGAAGTGGTGGCGAAGATGGGTGAGCTGGGCCTGTTTGGCCTGCCCTTCCCGGAGGAATTTGGCGGCATGGGCGGGGACTACTTCGCCCTGGCGCTGGCCCTGGAACAGCTGGGCAGGGTGGACCAGTCGGTGGCCATCACGCTCGAGGCAGGGGTTTCGCTCGGCGCCATGCCTGTGTACCGCTTTGGCACGCAGGCGCAGCAGGAGCAGTGGCTGCCGTCCCTCACCACAGGGGAGGCGCTCGCAGGCTTTGGCCTGACCGAGCCCGACGCCGGATCGGACGCCGGGGGCACGGCCACCAAGGCGCGCCTGGAGAATGGTGAATGGGTGGTTGACGGCAGTAAGCAGTTCATCACCAACTCCGGGACCACCATCACCAAGTTTGTCACCGTCACCGCCGTGACCGGCAGCTCCGTGCGCAAGGACGGCTCGGTGAAGAAGGAAATCTCCACCATCCTGGTGCCCAACGGGACGCCCGGGTTCACCGTGGAGAAGCCTTACAACAAGGTGGGCTGGAATGCCTCGGACACTCATCCGTTGACGTTTGCCAATGTCCGGGTGCCGGAGGAGAACCTCTTGGGTGAGCGTGGCCGCGGCTACGCCAACTTCCTGTCCATTCTGGATGAGGGCAGGATCGCCATCGCGGCCCTCGCCACGGGCAGCGCCCAGGGCTGCGTTGACGAGGCCACCCGCTACGCCAAAGAGCGCAGCGCCTTTGGCCACAACATTGGCCATTACCAGGGCATCTCCTTCAAGATTGCCCGCATGCAGGCGCGCGTCCACCTGGCCCGGCTGGCCTACTACGACGCCGCCGCACGCATGCTTGCCGGCAAACCCTTCAAGACCGAGGCCGCCATCGCTAAGATGACAGCAAGTGAGGCGGCCATGGACAACGCCCGCGATGCCACCCAGGTCTTTGGCGGCTACGGGTTCATCAACGAATTCCCGGTGGCCCGCCACTACCGGGATTCCAAAATCCTGGAGATTGGGGAAGGCACCACGGAAGTCCAGCTGATGCTGATCGCCAGGGAACTGGGTCTCTAGCCGGTGGTCGAGCCTGTCGAGACCCCTGAAAGGTACTAGTCATGATCAACAAAGTAGTTGCATCCCCGGCCGCGGCCATCCACGACATCCACAACGGTGCATCCCTGGCCGTGGGTGGCTTTGGCCTGTGCGGGATCCCCGTGGCACTCATCGCCGCCCTGCACAGCGCCGGGACCGCTGATCTGGAAACCATCTCCAACAATTGCGGTGTGGACGACTGGGGCTTGGGTATCCTGCTCCGTGACGGCCGCATCCGGCGCACCATTTCCTCCTATGTGGGGGAGAACAAGGAGTTCGCCCGGCAATTTTTGGCCGGCGAACTGGAAGTTGAACTCACCCCGCAGGGCACCCTGGCCGAGAAGCTCCGGGCGGGCGGGGCCGGTATCCCCGCGTTTTACACGGCCGCCGGGGTGGGTACCCAGGTCAGCGAGGGCGGCCTGCCCCGCAAGTACGACGGCGCCGGGGGAGTGGCCATTGCCTCGCCACCTAAGGAGGTGCGCACCTTCAGGGACGCCGAGTATGTCCTGGAGGAATCCCTGACCCCGGACTTCGCACTGGTGCACGCGTGGAAGGGCGACCGCCACGGCAACCTGGTCTTCCACGCAACAGCCATGAACTTCAACCCGCTGTGCGCCATGGCCGGGCGCATCACCATTGCCGAGGTGGAGGAACTCGTGGAACCTGGCGAGCTGGACCCCGAGCACGTCCACGTCCCCGGGATCTTCGTCCAACGCGTGGTCCACGTCCCGGCCGGCACCCCGGGCAGCGAGAAGCGCATCGAAAAACGGACCGTGGCAACTAGTGGACAGGAGGCCTGACCATGGCACTGACTCGCAATGAGCTGGCTGCCCGGGTGGCACAGGAACTGCACAACGGGCAGTACGTGAACCTGGGGATTGGCATGCCCACCTTGATACCGAACTTCATCCCCGCGGGGGTGGAGGTGGTGCTCCACTCGGAGAACGGGATACTGGGCACGGGCCCCTACCCGGCGGAAGCCGACGTCGACCCTGATTTGATCAATGCTGGCAAGGAGACGGTGACAGTGAACAAGGGGGCCGCGTTCTTCGACTCGGCGCTGTCCTTTGGGATGGTGCGTGGGGGCCACGTGGATGTGGCCGTGTTGGGCGCCATGCAGGTGGCCGAGAATGGTGACCTGGCCAACTGGATGATTCCGGGCAAGATGGTTAAGGGCATGGGCGGGGCCATGGATCTGGTGTTCGGGGCCAAGAAACTCATCGTCATGATGGAGCACCTGGACAGGGACGGCAACCCCAAGATCCTTACGGAGTGTACGCTGCCGTTGACAGGGAAACGCTGTGTTGACCTCATTGTGACCGATCTGGCCGTCATCGAAGTGACGCCGGATGGGCTGGTGCTCAAGGAATTGGCGCCCGAGGTCAGCATGGCAGAGATCGTGGCGGCCACGGGTGCGCCACTGAATGTGGAGATGCATGATGTGGACAATGTATGAGTGACGGTCACGCAGGATTCCCGCGCGCACAGCGGCCGGTGGCCGAGCCTGTCGTGACCGCTGTGATCACCCAGCGCGGGCTGTACTTTGAGGAACTGTCGGTGGGCACCGTGTATCAACACCGGCCAGGGCGCACCATGACCGAAACGGACAACGTCCTGTTCACCACCATGACCATGAACACCCAGGCGCTGCACCTGGATGCTGCATGGAGTGCCGAGCAACCCTTTGGCCAGCGCCTCATGAACTCCATGTTCACCCTGGCCACCATGGTGGGCCAATCCGTGGCACAGCTGACCCAGGGCACCATCGTGGCGCAGCTGGGCATGAACGACATCTCCTTCCCCCACCCCATGTTTCACGGTGACACCCTGTACACGGAGACGGTGGTGAGAGAGAAGCGCCTCTCAGCCTCACGGCCCGGCCAAGGTATTGTGACTTTGGAACACACCGGACGGAACCAATCCGGCGTCGTGGTGGGAAAGGCCAGCAGAACAGCACTGTTCCTGCTGATGCCCACACGCTAGCCCCCGGTGACAGCCTAGAGAAGGAGCCCACTATTTCCGTGCGCAAAGAATTCACCATGGGACCGGCGCTGCTCTTCGCCCCGGCTGACAGGCCCGAGAGATTCGCCAAGGCGGCCGAGCGGGCCGACGCCGTCATCCTGGACCTGGAGGACGCCGTGGCGCCCGCGGCCAAGGCCCAGGCCCGGGAGAACCTGGCCACCAGCGGGCTGGACCCGGCAACCACCATGGTGCGCATCAATGCCCTGGACACCGAGGAAAGCCGGCTGGACCTGGCAGCCCTGGCACTGGGAAACTTCAACACCATCATGGTGGCCAAGGCATCGAATCCCGAGGCCATAGCCGCGCTCGCACATTACAACGTGGTGGCCCTGTGTGAGACTGCCGCGGGCATCCTGGCGGCACCGGCGCTGGCGCAACTACCCAATGTTGTGGCGTTGATGTGGGGTGCGGAGGATCTGGTGGCATCCCTGGGCGGGACCTCCAGCCGCTTCGGCACCGGGCCGCGCACAGGGGCATACCGGGCGGTGGCAACCCATGCGCGCTCGCAGCTGCTGCTGGCCGCCGGTGCTTTTGGGAAGGTTGCCATCGATTCCATCTATGCCGATTTCGCCGACCTTGACGGGCTGGCGGCTGAGTCGGAGGACGCGGTGGCCAGCGGTTTTGGCGCCAAGGCCTGCATCCACCCGTCCCAGGTGGCTGTGATCCGTGCGGCGTACCGGCCAAGTCCCGCGGACGTTGCCGCGGCGCAGGAACTGTTGGCTGCAGCCGACGCCGCCGGCACCGGCGTGTTTGCCTTCAGGGGCCAGATGGTGGATGGGCCCATTTTGCTGCACGCCCAGCAGACCCTGCGCCGCGCCGCCTGCTAACCCCCTCCACCACCCAAAACGCCCCCCCCAACGCCCCCACCGCCCCCAACGCCCGCTCACATCCGGGGCTTAACTTCACGACGCTCTCGCAGCAATGGTCATTAAATGCCGGACGCTCTCGCAGCAATGGTCATTAAATGCCGAACGCTCTCGCAGTTCAGTGCGAGAGCGTTCGGTAAAACTACACCATTGCTGCGAAAGCGTTGGGAACTCTAGACGGTGGCGAGGGCGTCTTCGCGCACTGTCTTCATGGCGTGGGTCCAGGAAATCAGCTGGTCGAACATCGGGGCCACGGATGCGGCCTGGATTTCCGTGGGCTTGAATGTGGCGAAGTTCTCGAAGTCGGTGAACAGGGAGAACAGCCCGGTCTTCTGAACGTGGGCAACCTGCAACTCGGACAGAATGCCGCGCAGGTGCTCGATGGCGCGGGCGCCGAAGGCTGAACCGTAGCCCACCATGCCGGCAGCCTTGTTGTTGAACTCAACGTTCAAGTAGGAGATGGCGTTGGCCAGGGCCGGCTGCACCGAGTGGTTGTATTCACCGGTGATGAAGATATAGCCGTCGAACTCGTTCATCTTGGCTGCCCAGACCTTGGTGTGGTCATTCTGGTAGTTCTGGTATCCGGCGGGGTACGCCTCATCCAGAACGGGCAGGTTAAAATCGGCAATGTCTACCAGCTCGTAGTCAGCATCTCCGCGCAGCTGAGCCTGGGCCAAAACCCACTCCGCAACACCAGTGTTGTTGCGGCCGGGGCGGGTGGAACCGGTGACGATAGCGATCTTGGTCATGCGTGTTGCTCCTTGAGATTGGTAACCCGCCACCCTAGATAGATGACGCGTCAACTAAAACTTGATGTTTCCATCATGAACCAGACATACTTGATATGTCAACTACCGCGTAACAACTATTGAGGGATGTCATGGCCAACCCGGAAACCACCGCAGAAGCAGCCACCAAGACTCGCTGGCTCAGTGCCCACGAGCGTGAGCTTTGGCTGGAGCTGAGGGAATTCACCGTTGGCCTACCCCGTGCCATTGACCGCCAGCTCACTCAGGACTCTGATGTTTCCGGCGGGGAGTACGCCATCCTCGCGGCAGTTTCCGAGGCGCCGCCGGAAGGTGTGCGGTCAAGCGATCTGGCGGCCATACTCGGGTGGGAGCGCTCACGCGTTTCGCATTTGCTCCGGCGCATGGAGGCCAGGGGTTTCATAGGCCGTTGCGCTGCCAGCTCGGATGGTCGCGGCCAGGAAATTTCCCTGACGGAAGGTGGCTGGGACAAGGTTCGCAGCGCAGCGCCGGGACATGTGACCATGGTGCGCGAGGCCATTTTTGACCCTCTCACCGTGGCGCAGCAGGAGTGCCTCCTTGTGGCCATTCGCAGCATTCGTCAGGGGGTTGCCGAGCGCGGACTCTGGTGATCCCATCCTCCCACCGCTCGCAAGTCCCCAGCAGCTCCCACCGCTCGCAGGCTCGCAGCGGGTCCCTCGCCGCAGTGGGCCCCCGCAGCGGGTCCCTCGCCGCCGTGGGCCCAACCGGCTGGTTGGGCGCGGGGCGCTGCCGTTGTGCGCCAAGTGCGGAATACTTAGAGGTATGGCGCATCGTAAAGTGATCATCCTCGGCTCAACAGGTTCCATCGGCACCCAGGCGATCGACGTGATCGACCAAGCAACCCTGGCAGATGGCAGTCCACGCTTCAGTGTGACTGCCCTGAGCGCTGGCGGCGGCAACCTAGAATTGCTGGCACAGCAGGCGGTTCAGCTGAAGGTTTTGGCCGTTGGCACTGCCGCGGACGACGCCGGGACCTTGCGTTCCCTCATTGACGCTAGTGCCGCCGCGGCCGGCTTGGCAGGCTTCGCGCCCACCCTTGTGACCGGCCCGGATGCCTCCACCGTCATCGCCGCCTGGGGGGCGGGAACCGAGAGCGGCGCCGACGTCGTCCTCAACGGCATCACCGGATCCATCGGCCTGGCCCCAACCCTGGCCGCCCTGGGTACTCATGCCATAGTGGCACTGGCCAACAAGGAGTCCCTCATTGTGGGCGGCGCCCTGGTCAAGGACGCGGCATCGCCCGGGCAGTTGGTGCCCGTGGATTCGGAGCACTCGGCGCTGGCCCAGGCCCTGCGATCCGGCACGGCCGAAGAGGTGGACAAGCTGATTGTGACGGCCTCCGGCGGGCCCTTCCGCGGCCGCAGCCGTGAAGAATTGGCCGACGTGACGCCGGCCCAGGCGCTCAAGCACCCCACCTGGGACATGGGCATGATGGTCACCACCAACTCCGCCACACTCGTCAACAAGGGCTTGGAAATCATCGAAGCCCACCTGCTCTTTGACGTCCCGCTGGATCGCATTGAAGCCGTGGTGCACCCGCAATCGGTGGTGCATTCCATGGTGCAGTTCACCGATGGATCCACCATGGCCCAAGCCTCGCCCCCGGACATGCGCCTGCCCATTGCTTTGGGGCTGGGCTGGCCCGAACGCGTTCCGGGAGCGGCTGTTCCCTGCGACTGGAGCAAGGCAACCACCTGGACGTTTGAGCCATTGGACAACGTGGCGTTTCCCGCCGTCGAGCTTGCCAAGGAGGCGGCGCGGCGCGGAAGCACCTGCCCCGCTGTTTACAACGCTGCCAACGAGGAGGCCGTCCACGCCTTCCATGCCGGAGAGATAGGCTTTCTGGATATTGTGGACACCATTGCGCAAGTTCTCAGTGAACACACACCGAGTTCGCAGTTGACGCTCGAATCCGTGTTGGAAGCTGAAATCTGGGCGCGCGCGCGGACCCATCAAGTGCTGGCCACTAAGGGCTGAAGATTACCGGGACAAGAAAGTAAATCGTGACTGTATTGCTTTTCATTGGCGGAGTGGCCTTCGTGGCCATTGGGATCGCCCTCTCCATCGCCTTGCACGAGGTGGGCCACCTGCTGCCCGCAAAGCTTTTCAAGGTCCGGGTGACCCGGTACATGATTGGCTTTGGACCCACCCTGTGGTCCAGGAAAAAAGGCGAAACGGAATATGGCATCAAGGCCATTCCGGCCGGCGGCTATGTTGCCATGGTTGGCATGTACCCGCCGAATCCCACCGATGGCAGCGTGCGCCCCTCCAGTACGGGCATGTTCCAGACCATCGCCACCGAAGCCCGCAGTGCCGCGCACGAGGAAGTGGGCCCGGAGGACGCCAACAGGGTGTTCTACAAGCTTCCCGTGTGGAAAAAGATCATCATCATGCTGGGCGGGCCGTTCATGAACCTGCTCATCGGTGTGGTGCTCATGGGTGTGCTGCTGATGGGCTTTGGCACGGCGCAGGCCACCACCACCTTGGCAAGCGTGAACGCCTGCCAGGTGGCGTTTGGTGAACCGGCACCCACCGACCTGACTCGTTGCACCAAGACGCCCGCAGCCGCTGCCGGGTTGCGCCCGGGGGACACCATCAAGTCCTTTGACGGCCAGGACGTCACCGACTGGACCGCCTTCACCGACGCCGTGCGGGCTTCTGCAGGCAAGAGCGTCCCCTTGGTTTATGAGCGGGGTGGGCAAATCCTCACCACCACCATCACCCCCGTCCTGACGGCCCGACCGGTCATTGACTCCAACGGTGTTGCCAAAATGGACGACGACGGCAAGGCTGTCACCGTGCAGGTAGGGTTCCTCGGTGTTGGGCCCGGTGCGGCCATGGTGCGCCAACCGGCGTCGGCCGTTCTGCCTGCCGTGGGGAACAACATTGTCCAGATCAGCGGGGTGGTACTCCAGCTTCCGCAAAAGTTGGTAGGCGTGGCCCAGGCCGCGTTTAGTTCCGAACCCAGGGATCCCAACGGCCCCATCTCCGTGGTGGGTGTGGGGCGGGTGGCCGGTGAAGTAGCTGCCATGGAGGAGATCCCGCTGAGCTCCCGGGCGGCCACGCTGATTGGGTTGCTGGCTGGTGTGAACCTTGCCCTGTTTGTCTTCAACTTGATTCCGCTGCTCCCGCTCGACGGCGGGCACGTGGCGGGTGCGCTCTATGAGGGTGCGCGGCGCACCGTGGCCAAGGTCTTCAAACGCAAGGATCCCGGGCCGTTCGACATCGCCAAGCTGCTGCCCGTCACCTATGTTGCCGCAGTGGTGCTCATGGCCATGGGTGCCCTGCTGATCTACGCAGACATTGTGAAACCGGTCAACCTCTTCGGCTGATTTTTTGCGGCCGGGCATCCAGCCCGTCTGTAACATCCAAAAATGGTTGATTGTCACTAAACAATCAATTATGGTTTATTCATGTTCGTAATGACTATTGACCAGCGCGGCAGCCGGACCCGTGGCGACAAGGTGCCGGAGTTGTTGGGCCTGCTGGCCAGCATCGAGACGGTCCTGCCCTTTGAGCGCTCTGTGGGCGATGAAATTCAAGGCGTGATAAGGGATCCGGATGCAGTTGTCGAAGCAGTGGCCAGGGTTCTGCGGGAACGCGACTGGTACATAGGAATTGGCCTGGGCAAGATGGATCTGCCCCTGCCGAAAAACTCCCGCGAAGCATCGGGGAACGCATTTGTGGCGGCTCGGGAAGCAGTGGACGCTGCCAAGAAAACGGGGGAGCGAGTGCCGCTTTGTGTCAAGACGCCCCTCGCTGCCGCTGCCCCATGGACAGATGCTGCCGAGGCGGTCCTGGTCCTGGCGGGGGACGTAATCAGGAGACGGTCCGAGGCTGAATGGCGCGTGCTGGACGCCCTGGCGGCAGCGCCGGATGCCTCCCAAAAGGATGTGGCCAGGAAATTGGGCATAAGCCCCCAGGCAGTGAGTAAGGCCATTGTGCGCTCGGGCCGCCACGAGGTGCGCCAAGGCCGTGGGGCGGCAGCCCTGCTCCTGCAGCACGCGCAACAAGCACTTAATGTCGGTGCCACAAGCTAGTTTAGAGACCACAGTGGTTCCGGCGCCCACCTTGGGGATTCGCTGGTTGAGGGAGGTCCCATGGATGCGCTCTGGATAGGCGTGGCGCTTGTCGTTGCGGTGGCCGGAGGCTGGCCCGTGACAGCGGGGCTCCTGAAGTTCGCCAAATCAAAAACAGTCCGGGCCGTAGACGCCGCCGAGTCCGGCGCATCCGGGGCAGCCGAGGTTTCTGAGGGGTCACCTGCGCCAGCTCAGCCTGCCGAACCAGAAACGGAAACTTCCACCCCGGAAAGTCCGATGCCGGACGGCGCCGCCACAGATGCGCCCGCCCCGCGCCCCAAAGTTGAAGTCCTGCGTGGCGGGTTGCTCATCGGGTTCCTGGAACGCGCTGCCGTTGCAGTGGCAATTTTCTCCGGTCAGCCGGTGGCCATCGCCTACGTGGTTGCCATCAAGGGCCTAGGAAGATATCCGGAGCTGAAGGATACCCCCGCGGCCAGCGAGCGGTTCATCATTGGCACCCTAGCGTCAATGTTGTGGGCGGCCAGCGTTGCTGCGGTCACAAAAGCACTCCTGCTATAGGGTGAATCCATGTCTATTTTTGCTGTTGAGTACGTATACGGTCCCGAAGCGGAGGCTGCCCGTGTGGAGCACCGCCCCGCCCACCGCCAGTGGTTGGCCGGCCAGGCCGAAGCTGAAGTGGTTCTCGCCTCCGGACCCTACCTTGGTGGTGCTGGTGCCCTGTTGATTTTCCGTGCATCGGACGAAGCCGCCCTGCGTGAACTTCTGGCACAGGATCCCATGAGCTCAGGCGGGGGTGTTACCGGTCTGAAGATTTCCGCATGGAATCCAGTGATTGGCCAGCTCAGCGGCTACGTGGCCTAGGCCTCACTGGTCCGCAAATAGCAGGGATCGAGCCTACAATCAATGGTAGATACTGCGAGATTCCTTAGCGGCGCCAATCACAGGTGCCCGTGTTGCACTATTTGAATAATGAACTCCAAGGAGCATATTTTGACCTCCGTCAGTCTCGGAATGCCGCCACTGCCCCCGCCGGTACTCACACCTCGGCGTAAAACCCGGCAGATCAAGGTCGGCCCGGTAGGTGTTGGCTCGGATTCGCCCATCAGTGTGCAGTCCATGACCACCACCCCCACCACTGACATCAACGCAACGCTGCAACAAATTGCTGAACTTACGGCATCGGGTTGCGACATTGTGCGTGTAGCTTGCCCATCTCAGGATGACGCGGACGCGCTGCCCATCATTGCCCGCAAATCTCAGATTCCTGTCATCGCCGACATTCACTTCCAGCCCAAGTATGTTTTTGCGGCCATTGAAGCTGGCTGTGCAGCCGTGCGCGTGAACCCCGGAAATATTCGCAAGTTTGATGACCAGGTCAAGGAGATTGCCCGGGCCGCCAAGGACCATGGCACCTCAATCCGTATTGGCATCAACGCCGGTTCCTTGGAGCCGGGCATCATGAAGAAGTACGGCAAGGCAACACCTGAGGCATTGGTGGAGTCCGCTGTGTGGGAGGCGTCCTTGTTTGAGGAGCACGGCTTCTACGACTTCAAGATCTCGGTCAAGCACAATGACCCTGTCATTATGGTGGCAGCCTACGAGATGCTCGCCGAGCAGGGCGACTGGCCCCTGCACCTGGGCGTCACCGAGGCCGGCCCCGCATTCCAGGGCACCATCAAGTCGGCAACGGCTTTTGGTGCGCTGCTCTCCAAGGGCATTGGTGACACCATTCGCGTGTCGCTCTCCGCCCCGCCGGTGGAGGAGATCAAGGTTGGCAACCAGATCCTGCAGTCGCTGAACCTGCGCCCGCGCAAGCTGGAAATTGTGTCCTGCCCGTCCTGTGGCCGCGCCCAGGTGGACGTTTACAAGCTGGCCGAAGAGGTCACTGCCGGCCTGGAAGGCATGGAGGTTCCCTTGCGCGTGGCCGTCATGGGCTGCGTTGTCAACGGACCCGGCGAGGCCCGCGAAGCGGATCTTGGCGTGGCCTCCGGCAACGGCAAGGGCCAAATCTTTGTGAAGGGAGAAGTCATCAAGACTGTTCCGGAAGATCAAATTGTTGAGACACTCATTGAAGAAGCCATGAAACTAGCCGAACAGATGGAGTCCGAATCCGATGACTCGACTCTCCAAGGTGGCCCCGTGGTTAGCGTTTCCTAAGGCGCCGCAACACCTGCCGGTGCGCGTCCTGGTCCATGCGGACACGGACGCGCTCCGGGCTTTGATAGCGCGCGATCGCGTGGCCAACGTGTTCGTCGATTCGCTGATCGAACAAAGCAACAGCGCCGTGCCCGCCTTCCCGAGCGCCGTCATGCTGGGCATCTTCAAGGACGACGGCGTAACCCTCGCCGCTGCCTGTTGGGTGGGTTCCAACGTGGTGCCCGTGGAGGCAACGGCTGAACACGCAACGTATTTTGGCCAGTGGATTCTTGACCACTGGCAGCCCCGGGCCTCCATTTTTGGGCCAGCCGAGGCAACTCTTGCCCTCATGAACGTGCTGCACAAGGCAGGTGTTTCGGCCCAGGAAATCCGGGCCAACCAACCCCTATTGACAATTTCCGGGCCTCCGCTGGTGGAACCGAATCCCGCACTTACTGTCAGCAGGAGCAGCCAGTTCAGCGAGATCCTGGCCGCCGCCGCCGCCATGTTCGAGGAAGAAGTGGGCTACTCGCCGTTTCTTGGCGGCGAGGAAAGCTACCGCCGCCGCGTTGCCTGGCTCATCAACCACGGCTATTCCTTCAGTCACGAGGAGCCCCAGGGTGAGATCATCTTCAAGGCAGATCTGGGCGCAGTCACTAGGCACGCCACCCAGGTGCAGGGTGTGTGGATGAATCCGGAGTACCGTGGCGCCGGGCTCAGTCCCGGATACATGGCGGGCGTGGTGGTGCTAGCCCAGGCGCATGCGCCAGTGACAAGCCTCTACGTCAACGACTACAACACCCGTGCTCGGGCAAGCTATGAGCGCGTGGGATTTGAACAAGTCGGCACCTTCGCCACGGTTCTGTTCTAGTCGCGGCTCTTCGCTGCGCCTCGCCGTCGCCGACTACGCAGATAATGCCCTCTCAATCCATTGAGAGGGCATTATCTGCGTAGTCGGCGAAGAGCCTGGAGTGAAACTGAGCAGCCATGCGCCGGTTTCGACGCTCACGAGCCGCATGTAGCCCAGATCACCAAATTCGCGCTACGATTATGCAACTTGTTGCGCAAAGGAGTGCATTGATGAACGCTGGCCAGTATCCCCACCTGTTCGCCCCGCTGGATTTGGGTTTCACCACCCTGCCCAACCGGGTGCTGATGGGCTCCATGCACGTGGGCCTTGAGGAACGACCCGGCGGATTTGAGCGCATGGCCGCATTTTATGCCGAACGCGCCCGTGGGGGAGTCGCCCTGATGGTGACGGGCGGCATCTCACCCAACGACGCCGGCCGGCCCATGAAGGGCGGGGCCAAGCTCAGCACCCCCGAGGAAGCGGAGCACCACAAAGTGGTCACCGAGGCTGTGCATGCGGAGGGCGGAAGGATCGCCCTGCAGTTGCTCCACTTTGGCCGCTACGCATCCCACCGCGAGCTGGTGGGACCCAGCGCCGTTCAAGCTCCCATCAGCCCGCTCACCCCGCATCCACTCAGCGCCGACGAAGTTGAGCAGACCATCGAGGATTTTGTCCACGCCGCCCATTTGGCCCAATCGGCGGGCTACGACGGCGTGGAAATCATGGGCTCCGAAGGCTACTTGATCAATGAATTCGTGGCCAGGCGCACCAACCATCGCAGCGACGAGTGGGGCGGCTCGTATGAGAACCGGATGCGCTTCCCCGTGGAAATTGTCCGCCGCACCCGTGAGCGCGTGGGGAAGAACTTCATCATCATCTACAGGCTCTCCATGCTGGATCTGGTGGAGGATGGCTCCACCCTGGCGGAAGTCATCGCGTTGGCACAGGCCGTGGAGAAGGCTGGCGCCACCCTCATCAACACAGGCATCGGCTGGCACGAGGCTCGAATCCCCACCATCGCCACCTCCGTGCCACGAGCAGGCTACGCGTGGGTCACCCGGAAGGTTATGGGGTCCGTCAGCATTCCGCTGATCACCACCAACCGCATCAACACCCCGGATGTGGCCGAGCAGCTCCTGGCCGACGGCACAGCCAACATGGTCTCCATGGCGCGGCCGTTCCTGGCCGATTCATTCTTCATGCGCAAAGCCCAGCAGGGCCGGAGCGATGAGATCAACAGCTGCATCGCCTGCAACCAGGCCTGCCTGGATCACACCTTCGCCGGGAAGACGTCGTCGTGCCTGGTCAATCCGCGCGCGTGCCACGAGACCGAGATCGTCATTTCACCCACCCAGGTGCCCAAGAAGCTGGCGGTGGTTGGCGCCGGACCGGCAGGGCTGGCCTTTGCGGTCACAGCTGCCGAGCGCGGCCACCGGGTGACGCTCTTTGACTCCGCCGGTGAGATTGGCGGCCAGTTCAACCTGGCCAAGCAGATTCCTGGCAAGGAGGAATTCCATGAAACCATCAGGTACTTTGCCCGCCAGATCCAGCTGCGCGGCATCGAACTGCGCCTGAACACCCGGGTCACCGCCGCCTTCCTCGCCGCCGAGAACTTTGATGAGGTAGTGCTGGCCACCGGCGTCACCCCGCGCATTCCCGAGCTCGACGGCGTGGACCACCCCAGCGTCATGAGCTACCTCGACGTCCTGCGCGAGAAGAAGGAAGTGGGCGCCAACGTGGCCATCCTGGGTGCCGGCGGCATTGGGTTTGACGTGGCCGAGTTCATCACCCAGCACGGCGCCAGTGCCACGCTGGTCCCGGAGAAGTTCTACCGCGAATGGGGCATTGACGAGGCGTACAGGGGCGCCGGCGGCATCACCACGCCCGAGCCGCAGCTCCCCGGCCGCCGGGTTGCCCTGTTCCAGCGCAAGGAAACCAAGGTGGGTGCCGGCCTGGGCAAGACGACCGGCTGGATCCACCGCACAGCGTTGAAAGCCAAGGGCGTGCAGATGGTCCCGGGTGTGGAGTACCAAAAGATTGACGACGCCGGACTCCACCTGCGCGTCAACGGCACCGACACCGTCCTCGCCGTTGACACGGTCATCCTGTGCACCGGGCAGGAGCCACAGCGTGAACTGCAGGCCGGGCTGGAAGCCGGTGGCGCCGTCGTGCACGTCATTGGGGGAGCGGATGTTGCGGCGGAACTTGATGCCAAGCGGGCCATCGATCAGGGCACCCGGCTGGCGGCAGGGATCTAAGTACACACCATGTCCTTGGCACAAGCAATCCTGACCTCGCTGTTGGAAAAGCCCTGCACGGGGGCCGAGTTGGCGCGCCGCTTTGACAAGTCGCTGGGCCATTTTTGGCAGGCAACCCACCAGCAGATTTACAAGGAGCTGGGGAAGCTGGAGCAGGGCGGCCTGGTCCGGGCCCACGGTGTGGAGGCAACCCGCGGCCAGCAACGGCACTTTGAGGTTCTGGCGCCGGGCCGGGCCGCTTTGGAGTCCTGGTGCGCCGAACCGGGGGAGCCGCGCCCCATCCGGGATGAACTGTTGGTCAGGTTGCGTGCGGCAGCCGTGCTGGGGAGCGTTGACGTGCGTCCAGAGTTGCTGCGCCACAGGGCGCTGCATGCGCTGACGCTGGAGCGTTACCTGGCCATCGAGGCGCACGATTTTCCGGCCGGAGCCCAGAAAACGGCGGCCGATGAGTTGCAGCATGCCGTGTTGCAGGCCGGAATTGTGTACGAGGAGTCGTGGCTGCGCTGGTGTGAGCAGACTCTATCCGACCTAGCCGTTGGCTAGGCCAAGGACGCAGGGAGGTGCGGCCCTGCGCGGGCTAGCTGCTGGCGGACTCCTGCTCGGCAGCCTGGACTTTGATGGCGTGGGCGGTGGACTCCAGCAGCGCTGCGGTCTGGCCAATGACGGGGGCATAGGATGACTGCCAAGCGTGCCGGAACACAAAGGCGTCGGGGCCTTCCCACCGCAGGTTGGTGCTTATCCGGGCGCTCAACTCGGTCAAGACAGTGAGCAGGACGGTGTGTGCCCGCTCCAGCTCAACGGCGAACTGCCGCAAATCCTCCGGGGCTGCACCACGATGGCCGGTGCTCATGGAAACTCCTGCAATCTGCCGATTTGTTGAACCTCCAGCCTAGGTTGCGGTGGCGCCAACAAGCCATGGGCAGAGCTACCCATGACCCCTGGCGCCCAGGCGATCAGGTGCTCTGGCGCCGCAACGTCAGTGATGCCAGCAGCAGGCCGGCCACCACAAAGGCTGCCACCACCACCAGGTCCGTCACCAGATCGGCGGTTGGCTCCGCGTGGGCGGCAACTTCCTGCAAACCATCCACGGCATAACTTAACGGCAAAACGTTGGAAATGGCCTCCAAAACACCGTTCATGTGATCCCGGGCCACAAAGAGGCCGCACAGCAGGATTTGTGGAATCACCACAACGGGCATGAACTGCACCGCCTGGAACTCGGTGGTGGCAAACGCCGAACACAGTAGCCCCAACGCCACGCCCAGGACCGCCGTCAAAACGGAAATCAACACGACCCAGCCCGCGTTGCCTTCGATCTTCAGCCCAAAAACCCAGTAGGCTGTGGCGGCGGCAACCAGAGCCTGCAGACCCGCCATGATGGAAAATGCCAAGGCGTAGCCAAACAAGAGGTCGGCCTTGTGGATGGGGGTTGTCAAAAGGCGTTCCAGAGTGCCCGAGGTCCGTTCCCGCAGCATGGTGATGGAGGTGACCAGGAACATCACCACAAACGGGAAAATGCCCAGCATCATCAACCCCACCCGGTCAAAGGTGCGGGGCTGCCCGGGGGCCAGCGTTTCATTTTGGTACAGCCAGTACACCAGGGCCAACAGCACGGCAGGAACCACAAGGATCAGCCCAATGCTGCGTGGATCGCCCTTGAGCTGCCGCAGGACGCGAACACTGGTGGCCCACATCATCGAGAGATTCATGACGCGGCCCTTGCTTCCGATTCCGCAGCCTGGATGAGCCGCAGGAAGGCCAGTTCAAGATCGTCCGTTCCGCCTTGAACACGCAACTGCCCGGGCGTCAGCTGGGCCAGCAGCATGCCCTCACGCAGGAGCAGCAGCGAATCACAATGCCCCGCCTCCTCCATGACATGGCTGGAAATGATGAGCGTGGTGCCCTCCGCCGCCATTTCTGAAAACTGTTTCCACAGATCGGCCCGCAGCACAGGATCCAGGCCCACCGTGGGCTCATCCAGAACCAGCAGTTTTGGCCTGCCCACGAGTGCGCAGGCCAAGGAGACTCGGCTGAACTGCCCGCCGGACAAATCCCCGGCCTTCCGCTTGGCAAACTCGCTCAGCCCCACCGCCGCCAGCACGGCGTGGGCGTCCTCCTTGCCCCGGCCATGCACGGCCCCAAAATAGCGCACATTGTCCAGAACGCTCAGGTCCTTGTACACGCTGGCCGCCTGGGTGACGTAGCCCACGTCGCTCCTGTTCGCCAGGTCACCTGCCGGACGGCCCAGAACACTGAGCGTTCCCGCGTTTATCTTTTGGACCCCCACCAGCGCCCGCATCAGGGTGGTCTTTCCGCTTCCGGATGGACCCAACAGGCCCGTGATGCGGCCCTCCTGGACGTTAAAGGAAACATTGGCCAGCACGGTGGCCTTGCCACGGTGAACCCGCAGGCCCTCAACGCTGACGGCAACCGGGCCGTTGGTGCCCGAAGGGTTGGCCGGTACCGGGACGGGGGCAAATGGGCCGTCGGGGGCGGGCAGCTCTGCTTTGTGAGACATCGTGGCTCCAAGATTGCCGGTGCATGAACCTATGAATTCAAACTAGACCCGCCGCGAACAGCTGTCCAGCAAAGCCACCATCCGCAGGGACCCCTCGAGATCGGGGCCCGCACGTGGGTGGGAGCTTCGGGTGCATGTGCCATCACATTGCTTGAACCGGTAGATTGGTATCTGTGCGCCTGTAACTACGGCGGCACCTACCAACTTCAAGAAATGGAAAATTTGCCCGTGGCACTTCGCCTTTCCACACTCTTTTTACGTACTCTGCGTGAAGATCCCGTCGACGCCGAAGTGGACAGCCACAGGCTCCTGCTCCGTGCCGGCTACATCCGCCGCGCGGCCCCAGGCATCTACACCTGGCTCCCGTTGGGCCTGCGCGTGCTGCGCAAGGTTGAAACCATTGTGCGCGAAGAGATGGACGCGATCGGTGCCCAGGAGGTCCACTTCCCGGCGCTGCTCCCCAAGGAGCCCTACGAGCAGACCAACCGCTGGCAGGAATACGGCGACGGCATCTTCCGTCTCCAGGACCGCAAGGGTGCCGACTACCTGCTGGCTCCCACCCACGAGGAAATGTTCACACTGCTGGTCAAGGACCTGTACTCCTCGTACAAGGACCTGCCGCTGAGCCTGTACCAGATCCAGAACAAGTACCGCGACGAGGCCCGTCCCCGGGCAGGCCTGTTGCGCGGGCGCGAGTTCATCATGAAGGACTCCTACTCCTTTGACATTGACGACGCCGGACTGGAAGCCAGCTACATGGCCCACCGCGGTGCCTACTTGCGTATTTTTGCGCGCCTGGGCCTGGAAATCATCCCGGTGGCAGCAACCGCCGGCGCCATGGGTGGTTCCAAGAGCGAAGAGTTCCTGCACCCCATGGCCATCGGCGAGGACACCTTTGTGCGCTCCGCCGGCGGCTACGCGGCCAACGTTGAGGCCGTCACCACAGTAGTGCCGGAGGATATTGACTTCAGCAACGCAGCCGCAGCAGTTGTCCGGGACACCCCGGATACCCCCACCATTGACACTTTGGTGGATGCTGCCAACCAGCTGGCACCGCGTGCCGGAGGCGCGTGGACGGCTGCCGACACCCTGAAGAACGTGGTCCTGGCCATTGACCTGCCCACGGGCGAGCGCCAGATTGTTGTTGTTGCCCTGCCGGGTGACCGCGAGGTTGACCTCAAGCGCATCGAGGCCAACATTGGCATGCACCTTTCCATCGGTGGCGAAGTTGGCGTTGAAGCTGCCGGTGAAGCTGACCTGAAGAAGCACCCGGGCCTCATCAAGGGCTACATTGGCCCGGGCCTGAGCCTGGATGCAGCGGTTTTGGGCACCGAGGCTGCCACCAAGCTGCTGTTCCTGGTTGATCCCCGCGTTGTTTCCGGCACCAGCTGGATCACCGGCGCCAACGAAGACGGCAAGCACGTGTTCGGCCTGGTTGCCGGCCGCGACTTCACCTGGGACGGCACCATCGAGGCCGCCCAGGTTCGCGAGGGCGATCCCGCCCCGGACGGATCCGGTCCCCTGGAAACCGCCCGCGGCATTGAAATGGGCCACATCTTCGCCCTGGGCACCAAGTACAGCAAGGCCATGGACCTGAAGGTCCTGGACCAGAACGGCAAGCTGGCTGTTGTGACCATGGGTTCCTACGGCATTGGCGTCACCCGCGCCGTTGCCGCCCTGGCCGAATCCAACCACGACGACAAGGGCCTGATCTGGCCCTCCAACGTGGCACCCGCCCACGTTCACGTGGTGGCTGTGGGCCGTGGCGAGGAAATCTTCGACACAGCTGCACAGTTGACCGCCGATCTGGAAGCCGCCGGACTGGAAGTCATTTACGACGACCGTCCCAAGGTTTCCCCCGGCGTGAAGTTCGGCGACGCCGAACTTCTGGGCGTCCCCACCATCCTGGCCGTGGGCCGTGGACTGGTTGACGGCGTCGTGGAGATCAAGAACCGCGCCACGGGCGCTGCCGAGAACGTGGCTGTGGCCGAGGCTGTTCAGTACATCCTCAACAACCAGTAGCACCACAACTGGCCCGCAGAAAACGCCGAAAATTGCGCCAAAAGCGCGAATTTTCGCCGTTTTCTGCGGGCCAGTTGCCATGCATGAGGGGGACGAATGATTTCCGGTTTTGAAGACATCACCACTGCCACCATTTTGTTGATCATTGTGGCTGGCTTTGCTGCCGGCTGGATCGATGCCGTGGTGGGTGGGGGCGGGCTGCTGCAGCTTCCCGTGGTGCTCATGATTCCCGGCATCACCCCGGTCCAGGCACTGGCGACGAACAAGATGGGCTCCATCTTTGGCACGGCCACCAGTTCCGTAACGTATTACAGTCGCGTGAAACCTGACCTGCGCACGGCCCTGCCCATGGCAGGGGTGGCGCTGCTGGGCAGTCTTGGCGGCGCAGTGGTGGCGGCCAGCCTGCCGGGATCGGTTTTCAAACCCATCATTGTGGTTGCCCTGGTGGTGGTGCTGCTGTTTACGGCCTTCAAACCGAACATTGGCGAACTGACGGCGTTGCGCCACGCGGGCAGCAAACACTATGTGGTTGCCGTGTGCATCGGTGGCTTGATCGGTTTCTACGATGGCCTCATTGGTCCGGGCACCGGATCCTTCTTGGTGATAGCCATGGTCAGTCTCATGGGCTACGCCTTCCTGGAGGCAAGCGCCAAGGCCAAGATCGTCAACCTCGCCACCAACGCAGGAGCCCTCATGTTCTTCCTGCCGCACGGTTCGCTGCTGTGGGGCGTGGGGCTGGTCCTGGGCGCCGCCAACATGGCTGGCGGCTATCTCGGCGCACGCACAGCCGTGAAACAAGGCAGCAAGTTCATCAGGATTGTGTTCCTGGTGGTGGTGGGCGCGCTGATTATCAAATTGGGCTTTGACGTCTGGAACGAGAACGTCGTCAACGCCTAGCTGCCGCCCCACGGACTCCTTGACTGCGTCCTCCCGCCCTCTAGAGTGATGGCTATGGTGCACGCAATTTTTGGCGGAGAATCGAAGACTGTCCGCGCCGACCTGAAGATCTCTCTCGATGGGTACGCCACAACCGCCGATCAATCGCCTGAGCATCCGGTCGGCCACGACTGGGGCAAGCTGGTTGGCGCCTACACTGCCACCCGGACCTTCCGCGAGCGGGTGCTGCACGATGAGTAGCGGCGCCGAGATCACAGGCGTCGGGATGTTTGGCCTCCATCACTTCCCGGATGACCACAACCGGCGCGGCTGGTGGGGTGACGAGCCGCCGTTCAGGGTGCCGGTATTTCTGCCCCGCACTCCACACGACCGCCGATCCAGAAGACGGGCGGCACAACGTTTAAGTTCCTCTCCGCCACACCAGATGAGGTGCTCAAACGGGCGCAGGATGTGGCCGGTGGCAAGGATGTGCGGATCGGCGGTGGTGCCACGGTGGTTGGCGACTTCCTCAAGGCGGGCCGCATGGACCAACTCCACGTTGCCATCAACCCCATCCTGCTGGGCCGGGGCACCCGGCTCTGGGACGGCCTCAAGGAACTCGAGGCCGGCCACGTTGCCAGTTCCGAGGTTGCGCAGAGCGGCATCATCCGCGTGACGTTCCACAGAAGACCGTGAACCGGGTCAGAACATGCCTTAGCCACCAAGTCCTGAGCCTTAGTACAGCGACTTGAGCTGATGCACTTCCGGCAGGCCGGGAAGCGTGTTTCCTGCCATGGTGCTGGCCACCCACAGTGACCGCTGGGCGTCGTTGTGCGCCGACTCCTCCAGATAGCACAGCGCATTTTCCACTTCCCGCACCACTGACCACTGCACAGCAAGGTCCTCATCCAACCCCGCCGCGTTAGCCAATTGTGAGGCTCGACGGCGGAGCCCGGCTTCGGGGTTGCGGGCCGGCAACTCTGACAAGCGGTTCCAAAGGCAAGGCGCAACGGCAAATTCTGCGTCACCGATCTGGGCCTGCGGATCGATGGCCAAGTACTCGTTGCCGTTGCGGCGGGCCAGAACATTCAGGTAGTGCAGATCTGTGTGCACCAGGACGTCGTTGCTGCTGCGCCGGCCTACAACACCGCGGGTTTGGCAGACCTCCAAGGCGGCTTCCAGGAGCCACCGGGGGAACGGCTCAGCAAGATCCGCCCAGCGCTGGGGCAATTCGTCGCAGTACCGTTCGGCCGTGGCGGCAACGGCAGGGATCGCTTGCCACTGCTGGCGGCCGTCGGGGCGAATGCTGAGGTTCGCCACCAACACGCCCCACACGGCAATCGCCTCATCCATGGGCAGACCCAGCAAGGAACGGTTCACATCCAGCCGCTCCATGAGCGTGGCGCCCAAGGCATCGTCGCTGTCCAGGACACGCACGGTTCCGTGCCCGTCCCAGAGTTTCAACGCAATGGGTTCCAGCAACGCTTCTTCGGAGGGGAAAGCCACTTTCAGGGCCGCAGCGTCCCCGGCGTGTGTGAGCACGGGAATCACCACGCCCGTGTGCCCGTACCAGGGCAGCTCGCCCCGGGGCACATCAACACGGAGCCCCCATTGCTGGAGGGCAAGCCGGATGAACCCGGGCAGATTTCCCAGCCACAGCCGTCCCTCGTGGCTTCCGCGGTGGCGCAACTTCAAAGGTTCGGGAATCTCTACGCTCATTGGCACACCCCGAGTTTAGTCGCAGGCACCGAAACGTGGGCTCCGGCGTCGAGCATTCATGGAACTAGCCGACCAGCCCACTGGAACCCAGCAAGCTTCCAATTGCGAAGGTGGCGGCCAGCGCCAGTGCGCCACCCACCACAACGCGGGCAGCTGCCTTGACGCGGGAGCCGCCGCCAATGGTGGCCGCGATCCACCCCGTGATGCCCAAAGCCAGCAACACTGTCACAAAAGTGACGGGCACTCGGACGCTTTCCGGCGGCAGCAAGATGGCCAGCAGCGGCAACAGGGCACCGAGCGTAAAGGCGATGGCTGAGGCCAGAGCTGCATGCCAGGGACTGACCACGTCGGCCTCCTCAAGATTCAGCTCGGCGGACAGGTGCGCGCCCAAGGCATCATGGTGGCTCAATTCCCGCGCCACCAGGGAGGCGGTGGCGGGGGAGAGACCCTTGTGCTCGTAGGCCTGGGCAAGTTCTGCCACGTTTTCTTCAGGGGCACGTTCCAGATCGGCCCGCTTGCGCGCGATCGCCGCCTTCTGGCTGTCGCTCTGGCTGCTCACCGAAACGTACTCACCCAGAGCCATCGAGATGGCACCTCCCACGAGTGCCGCCATGCCGGCCGTCAACAGCGGGCCGGTCCCATCCGTGGCGCCGGCAACACCCACGGCCACCGCTGCCACGGAGACGATCCCGTCATTGGCGCCCAGGACGCCTGCCCGCAACCAGTTCAGCCGCTGGGCCATTTCCCCATGTTTGGCGTGTTCCCGGGGAGCCGCCAACTCCTGTGTTTGCTTCATGGCACCAAGCCAACCACCGTGGCGTTTTCGCCGCCAGCAAGGGAAGGATAGCCTCGCGCAGGTATGGCTAAGCTTCGCTAAGGACAGGCATCAGGGACGGACCCCTGCAGTGGCTAGGGCGCTCCAGTTGCGGGTGCAGGCGCAGCTGCTGCCAGTCCCGGCAGTGCACCCACGGCGCCGCCCCAGAACTGCTGTGCCTGGGCCGAATCCAGCAACCAGGCGACGGAAACTTCGCGCAGATTGCTGGTTCCGGATGGCACCTGGGCCGCCGCAGTTGCTGCGGCTTGCGTGGTTGTGGTTCCTGCCGACGGCGTGGCCTCGGCAGGGTTTCCGGCAGGACTCAGCGCGGCAAGATCGCCATAGATGGCACCCAACTCGCCTTCCAAGCGGGCAAGGGCCCTCGCAGGCGCCACGGTGAAGCTTGCATCCACGGCGAAACCGGCAACAGGTGTGGCCAGGGGCAGGCACCTGAGCGCAAGTTCCTCATTGAGGATCTGAAGTTTCCGCTCATGCCGAGCCAACAGCGTCGATGAGCTGCCAAACTGTGGTTCGGCAAAGCGGGTTGTGGCCACCTGGTAGGCGTAGACAGCTTTTTGCTCACCCAGAGCCGCGGCACGCAGGGCAGCATCGATGGTGGCGCCGGGCCGAGGTTCCAGCGTGGACTTGCAGGTGGGTCCAACAGCCGCCGGGAAGTCGATGCGCGCGGGCAGGAACTTAGACGGCTGGGCCGTGGTCCCCGCAACCGTGATGAGGTTTTGGCCCTGCAGCAGTTGGCTGGTGCCCACCGCCGCAAAAACCCGCCCCATGGCGTAGTCCGCGACCATCGCGTTGCCCAGCAACTCCTCACCATGGGTGTGCAGTGCCAGAGCGAACTGGGCCAGTGTTGGGGGAGCCTGCGTGGGAGCGGGGGTGGCCGGGATGCTGGCCGGCAAGCCATTGCCGAGGGCGGCAGCCTGAACTGCCAAATCCTTGGCGGCCTGGTTCAGCAGCTCCTGAGCTTTGGGGGTGCCCGCGGAACCGGTCAAGTGGCTGGCTTGGGCCAGAAGCTGTGTTGTCTGCTCCCAGGCACGCTGCCTGTTGGCCTCCGTTTGGGACGGGCCCACAGCTGCCTCGTCATGGCCTGCCAGCACTGTTCCCATACCAACCACCACCAGTGAAATGACCAGTAGGAAAAACAGGCCGCGGGTGAACGAGGCAAACCGGCCCCTGGCCGGCACGTTCTGGTGCTTGGTGCTGGTTTCCGTGGCGCCGCCGTTCGCTTCAGTTGCAGGTGCCCCAGTCAGCGCCTGTGCCGCAGTGGCCGCCGCAGGCGATGCTATGGCGACGCCGGACACGGGGCCCTGCTCTGCCAGGCGCCTTTCGCGCCGGGAAAGCGGGGCCGCAACGTCCGCCACAAGGTCTTCTATAAGGTCCGGATCAGCTGGCGCAGTTTCGCCGCCAACGGTTTCCCGCTCGTTGGCATCAGCCGCTGGGACAAGTGTGGCGTCGTCGTCGGGCGCCGTAATTTCTGCCTCGGGGGCCGGCGCATCCAGCGTTTCAGGCTCGCTTGCCGGCTCGTCAACTGAATGGGGTGCGGGGGCCGGCGCGTCCACCACTTCAGCCATCGGCTCCGCGGCAGGAGGCGGCACCATGACGCCGTCGGCCCCAACGACCAACAGCGCCGGCGCACCAGAAGGTGACGTGGCAGGTGCGCCGGCAGGAGCCGTGGCCCGGCGCGGACCCTTGCGCTTTGGCTTGGCCGCCGCTGCGCTCGCGCCGGAAGCCGGCACAGCGGGGGCGTCGGGCGAAGAAACAGCAGGAGAAAGTGGATTGGTCACAACTGCTGATCATCTCATGCTTGCCTCCCCAACCGGGCACCGAAAGGCCCAGCGCCGGCAAAGTTGCCCGGCAGTGCGTTCATACTCACACCCATTGTGTTCAGCGGCATGCCCGGAAACTCGGTAGTCTATATATCTACAACATCATCAATAGGGAGGCGGGCGTCCAATGACCAAGCCAGATAGGCCCAAATCGGCCGCACGCTCAGGGCACTCACACGCAGAGCACTCACACGCAGCCCTGGACACAGTGGCGGAGGCGCAAAGACTCCACAAACTCTTAGCCCCCACGGTGAGCGCAGCGGATCTCTACTTGGAAGAAGTAAAAGTCCACCTGGCCGGATCCCACCGCACGGTTTCCGTGGTTGTAGATCTGACGGAAGACGCCTCCGGCGGTGTTGGACTGGACGCGATTTCAGCCATCTCCCGCGATCTCTCCGAAGTCATGGATGCAGATCCCTACGACGACGGACGCGCCTACGACCTTGAAATCTCCTCTCCCGGGGCCACCCGCCCCTTGACCGAACCGCGGCACTGGCGGCGGGCCCTGGGCCGCATGGCCAAGGTCAATGCGGTTGATCGGGAAAACTTTATGGGCCGGATCCTGGCTGTGGATGACGACGGCGTGCTCTTCAAGCCAGAACTGCCGGTCAAAAAGGGCATGAAGGCAAAACAAGGAGAAGTCGAAAAAGTCTTGTTTACGGCCATTCGCCGTGGTGTTGTTGAGCTGGAATTTGCTCGCCTGGAAGAGGCCGAGCTCGATTTGGAATTTGAACCGACTGGCGGCAACGCAGTCGATGGAGAGGGAAACTGACCATGGACATAGATATGAGCGCACTTCGCGAGTTGGAGCGTCAACGAGAAATCCCTTTGGATTTGCTCATCCCCACCATTGAGCAGGCACTGCTGATGGCCTACCACAAGTCCCCGGGCTGCCACGAGATGGCCCGCGCGGAGCTTGACCGCAAGAGCGGCCACGTCACCATCTGGGCTGCCGAGCTCGACGACGACGACCAGCCGGTGGGCGAGTTTGACGACACCCCCAAGGGCTTTGGCCGCATTGCCGCCAGCACCGCCCGCCAGATCATCTTGCAGCGCTTGCGCGACGTTGAGGACGACAACGTCCTGGGCGAGTTCCGTGGCAAGGAAGGCGAGCTTGTTGCCGGCCAGATCCAGCAGGGCAACAACCCCAACATGATCCAGGTTCATCTGGGTGCTGTTGAAGGCGTACTGCCCCCCAATGAGCAGGTCCCCGGCGAGGACTACCGCCACGGCACGCGCATCCGTGCGTTTGTGGTGGACGTCCATCGCGGACTCAAGGGCCCCTCCATCACCTTGTCCCGTTCACACCCGGGCCTGGTACGGAAGCTCTTCGAAATGGAGGTTCCGGAAATCGCTGACGGCACAGTTGAAATCGTTGCCCTGGCTAGGGAAGCCGGCCATCGCAGCAAGATTGCTGTGCAGGCCAACAAGCTCGGCGTGAACGCCAAGGGTTCCTGCATCGGCGAGATGGGCTCGCGTGTCCGCGCCGTCATGACCGAACTCAACGATGAAAAGATTGACATTGTTGATTTCAGCGCCGATCCGGCCACTTTCATCGCCAACTCCCTCTCGCCGTCGAAGGTGATTTCGGTCACCATCATTGACGAGGGGCTGCGCTCTGCACGGGTTGTTGTCCCTGATTATCAGCTGTCTTTGGCCATTGGTAAGGAAGGGCAGAACGCCCGCCTGGCCGCCAAGCTCACCGGCTGGCGCATCGACATCGTCTCCGACGCCGCGGCTGTTTAGGCCTGCGGCCAAACGGCGCGGTAGAATAAGACGAACCGGGCCTGAAAATGCCCTGATGCCCAAAAATACTTGAAGGTAGCGCACGGTTGGCAAAGAACACAGTTGCAACACAGTTTGACACTGTTGATGCCGGCCAGGCTGTACGGACATGTATTGGGTGCAGGAAAAAAGCAGACCGGTTGGAATTGGTACGGGTAGTGCGTTCAACCAGCAGTTCCGGTGAACTGGAAGCGTTGGTTGATGTATTGCGTCGTATGCCTGGCAGGGGAGCGTGGCTGCACCCCCGCCCGGATTGTTGGAAACTGGCTATCAAACGCCGCGCCATTGGCAGGGCCCTTCCGGGGGTCACCGCCACCAGCGAGGTTGAGAGCTTTGCGCAAAACAGTCTTGAACAAGGCGAAACCACGTAAATTACGAACCTATTTGTCCCTATGTGAAAGCGGGTCAGAAAACCGATGGAAACCCGATGAGTACCCAGCGATGAGTGCCCAACAATGAGCAATTTCACGTGCTCTCACGCCGCCCATTCCGGCATGGAATGGTGCAGTAAGAATTAAGCGGTTCGTACCTGTCCGGTGCGGGCCGAGACAGGAGAAATGTGGCCAAGGCCCGCGTCCACGAGCTTGCAAAAGAGCTCGGTATCACCTCAAAAGAAGCAGTAAGCAAACTGCAGGAGTTGGGCGAATTCGTTCGCTCAGCATCGTCCACCATTGAGGCCCCCGTTGTGAAGAAACTTCGCGACGCATTCCCTCTGGCAGCCAAGGCTCCCGAGGCCAACTCTGTTGCAGCAGCTCCCGCAGCACCGGCCGCACCAGCGGCCACCGCTCCGGCTGCTCCCGCAGCAGCTGCACCCAGTGCTGTTGTGCCGGGTCCCAAGGCAGCTACCCCGGGCGCCAAGCCCGGTCTTAAGCCTGCCCCGGCACCCGCAGCTCCGGCCGCACCCGCCCCTGCCGCTCCGGCAGCACCTGTTGTAGAGGCAGCCCCGGCTGCTCCCGCAGCAGCGGCTGCGCCGGCTCCGAAGGCACAGACACCCGGTGCTCCTCGCCCCGGCAACAACCCCTTCGCCACGTCACAGGGCATGCCGCGTTCAGGCCGTCCCGAGCGTACGGAAAACCGCAACGAGAACCGCAGCGACACCCGCGGCGGCGACAACCGTGCGCCGCGCCCCGGTGGAACCGGTGCTGGTGCTCCCCGTCCGGGTAACAACCCGTTCGCAACGTCTCAGGGTATGCCCCGTCCGGGTACCCCGCGCAGTGCCGACGCTGGCACCGGCGGACCCCGTCCCGGTGGTCCCCGCCCCGCTGCAGGTGCAGGTGGCCCCCGTCCGGGTGCTCCCCGTCCGGCTGGCGCTCCCGGCGCCGGTGGGCCCCGTCCCGCAGGTGGCGCTCCGCGTCCCGGCGGTCCCCGTCCCACACCCGGCATGATGCCCAACCGCACCGAGCGCCCCGCCGCGCCCGGTCGCGGAACTGACCGTCCCGGTGCTCCGGGCCGCGGTCGTCCGGGTGCTCCCGGTGCTACACCCGGTGGCGCTCCCGCAGGCGGCGCTCCCGCCGGTGGTGGCTTCGGCAAGGGTGGCCGCGGTCGCGGTGGTACCCAGGGTGCCTTCGGTAAGGGCGGCGCAGGCCGTGGCAAGCAGCGTAAGTCGAAGCGTGCCAAGCGCCAGGAACTAGAGCAGATGAGCGCTCCTTCACTCGGTGGCGTAACTGTTCCCCGTGGTGACGGCAGCACGGTCATCCGCTTGCGTCGTGGTGCGTCCATCACCGACTTTGCAGACAAGATTGAAGCTAACCCCGCAGCATTGGTGACGGTTCTCTTCCACTTGGGTGAAATGGCTACCGCCACGCAGTCCTTGGATGAAGACACCTTTGCACTCCTGGGCGCCGAGCTGGGCTACAAGGTCCTGGTCGTTTCCCCCGAGGATGAAGAGCGCGAACTGCTCAGCAGCTTCGACATCGACTTCGATGCCGAGCTTGAAGCAGAAGGCGACGACGACCTTGAGGTCCGTCCCCCCGTTGTCACAGTCATGGGTCACGTTGACCATGGTAAGACGCGCCTGTTGGACGCCATCCGCAAGTCGGATGTTGTTGCCGACGAGCATGGTGGCATCACCCAGCACATCGGTGCGTACCAGATCGTGCACGAGCACGAGGGTACAGAGCGTCGCATCACGTTCATCGATACACCCGGTCATGAGGCGTTCACCGCCATGCGTGCCCGTGGTGCCAAGGTCACCGACATCGCCATCCTGGTGGTTGCCGCTGATGATGGCGTCATGCCGCAGACCATTGAGGCGCTCAACCACGCCCAGGCCGCCAACGTGCCTATTGTGGTTGCCGTGAACAAGATCGACAAGGATTCAGCCAACCCGGAGAAGATCCGTGGCCAGCTGACCGAATACGGTTTGGTTCCCGAAGAATACGGTGGCGACACCATGTTCGTGGACGTATCAGCCCGCAACAACATCAACATCGAGGAACTCCTCGAAGCTGTGCTGTTGACAGCCGATGCTGCCCTGGACATGCGCGCCAACCCGAACAAGGACGCCCGCGGCATTGCCATTGAAGCGAACCTGGACAAGGGTCGCGGTTCCGTGGCAACTGTTCTCGTCCAGTCGGGTACCTTGCACGTTGGTGACACCATCGTGGCAGGTACTGCCCACGGCCGTGTTCGTGCCATGTTCGACGAGAACGGTGACGTCATCTCCGAGGCCGGTCCTTCGCGTCCGGTCCAGGTGCTGGGTCTGTCCAACGTTCCCCGTGCAGGTGACACGTTCTTCGTTACAGGCGACGAGCGCACAGCCCGCCAGATCGCTGAAAAGCGTGAAGCAGCCGACCGTAACGCGGCACTGGCCAAGCGCCGCAAGCGCATCAGCCTGGAAGACTTCGACCAGGCCGTTGCCGATGGCAAGGTTGACACTCTCAACCTCATCCTCAAGGGTGACGTTTCCGGTGCTGTTGAAGCGCTGGAAGACTCCTTGCTCAAGATCGATGTTGGCGAAGGCGTGCAGCTGCGCGTCATCCACCGCGGTGTTGGTGCTATCACGCAGAACGACGTCAACCTGGCAACAGTGGACAACGCGATCATCATCGGCTTCAACGTCAAGCCGGCCGAGCGTGTTGCCGAACTGGCTGACCGTGAAGGCGTCGACATGCGCTTCTACTCGGTCATCTACGGCGCCATCGATGACATTGAGCTGGCTCTCAAGGGCATGCTCAAGCCCGAGTACGAGGAAGTTCAGCTCGGTACCGCTGAGATCCGCGAAGTATTCCGCTCCTCGAAGCACGGCAACATTGCTGGTTCCATTGTTCGCTCCGGAACCATCCGCCGTAACTCCAAGGCACGCGTGCTCCGCGGCGGCAAGATCATCGGTGACAACCTCACCGTTGACTCGCTCAAGCGCTTCAAGGATGACGCCACTGAAGTCCGTACGGACTTCGAATGTGGTATCGGTTTGGGTTCGTTCAACGACCTCCAGGCCGAAGACATCATCGAGACGTTCGAAATGCGCGAAAAGCCGCGCGTCTAACACGTCCGGGATCGAGAGGCGCCTCCAAGATTTTTTTGGGGGCGCCTCCGCCCGCTTGGCGCCACACCCGACTTCATCGGTGTGTCGCTGCAGACGCCCGAGCCACGCCCGAGGCGCCCCAAAAAAATCTTGGAGGCGCCCGTGCGCCGTCCTAGACTCGCCTAGTCTCGCGGAACGAACCTGGACTTGACGGCTTGGCACCTGCCGCCGTCGTCTGTCCCTTTTATTCTTTAGGAGTTATTCATGGCTGATTCAGCCCGCGCCGCCAAACTGGCCCAGCGCATCAAAGTTGTGGTGGCTGAGGCGCTCCGCCGCCGGGTCAAGGACCCGCGCGTTGAAGGTCTCACCGTCACCGACGCCCGCGTCACCAATGACTTGCAGCACGCCACCGTCTACTACACGGTTTTCGGTGACGAGACTGCCCAGTCGGAGGCCAAGATCGGCCTGGAACGCGCCAAGGGTGTTTTGCGCGCCGAGGTTGGCAAGAACATCACTGTGCGCCTGACGCCCACCCTGGAGTTCGTTGCCGACGTCATCCCGGAGAACGCCTCCAACCTGGAAGCCCTCCTGCGGGTGGCCAAGGAGCGTGACGCCAAGCTGGCTGAACTCTCCGCGAATGCCGAATTTGCCGGCGATGCAGACCCGTACAAGAAGGACGAAGAGGACGCCGAAGAGGCGTAAGTTCTTCCTACCAGCATTCACGCCGGGTCTGCCATCAACTCCATGTTGGTGGCAGACCCGGCGTTTGCCTTTAAGCGGCAAACCCAGGCGCAGCTCCCTGGTTGCTGCCAAAGGTGGCCACAAGGGGTGTGCATGGTGTTGACTTCATGACAGGATCGGGGCCACCCACCGGAGCTGCCGGACAAACACCAGAACGGACCACACCATGACCTTCGCCCACAGTTCCCCGGATGCGGACATATCAGGGGCTGCCGACCCCTCAGACCTGATCTCCTTCGACTCTCTCCTGAGCCCTGGGGAGCTCGCCTTGCGTGAACGCGTCCGCACCTTTGTCCGCGAGGAGATCAAACCCAACATCGCCACCTGGTACGAGGACGCCCGGTTCCCGCTGGAGATCGTTCCCGAACTTGCCAAGTTGGGGCTGCTGGGCATGCATTTACAGGGCTACGGCTGCGCCGGTGCAACGGCCGTGGAGTACGGCCTCGCCGCCGCGGAACTTGAAGCTGGCGACTCCGGCATACGCACCTTTGTTTCCGTGCAAGGCTCGCTAGCCATGTCCGCCATCGCCAAGCACGGCTCGGCGGAGCAAAAGCAGCAGTGGCTGCCGCAGTTGGCTGCGGGGGAAGCGATCGGTTGTTTTGGACTTACCGAAGCCACAGCGGGTTCGGACCCCTCATCCATGACCACCTTTGGCCGCCGAGACGGCGAAGACTGGGTGCTCAATGGCGCCAAGCGCTGGATTGGCCTGGCTAATGTGGCGCAGGTGGCGGTCATTTGGGCCCAGACGGACGCGGGCGTGCGCGGCTTTGTGGTGCCCACTGACACGCCCGGTTTCACCGCCACGCCCATCGGGGACAAGCTTTCGATGCGCGCCTCCATCCAGTGCGAGATCACGCTGGAGAATGTACGGCTGCCCGGACACGCCGTCCTTCCCGAGGTCACAGGCCTCAAAGGCCCTTTCTCGTGCCTGAACGAGGCGCGCTACGGCATTGCGTGGGGAACCATGGGGGCTGCGCGGGACGCCTTCGAAGACGCCCTGGCCTACTCCAAGGAACGCCTGCAATTTGGCAAGCCGCTTGCCGGGTACCAGCTCACCCAGCAGAAACTTGTCAACATGGCGTTGGAGCTCAACAAGGGCTTCCTCCTGGCCCTGCACCTGGGCCGGCTGAAAGATGCGGGCAGGCTTGCACCCCACCAGATTAGCGTGGGCAAGCTCAACAACTGCCGTGAAGCGATAGAGATCTGCCGCGAGGCGCGCACCATTTTGGGTGGCAACGGCATCACCTTGGATCACTCGCCCCTGCGCCATGCCAACAACTTAGAATCGGTGCGCACCTATGAAGGCACCGATGAGGTCCACACACTTATTCTTGGGCAGAAGCTCACGGGTTTGGGGGCGTTCAGGTGATTGTCGCTGCGGGATGGTGAGGAACTATTGTTTTTTGAAGTGGTCGAATTCACCCGTTGCAGCAATACCCGCAGCCGCCTCGGGTGTGTAGTAGGTGTCGGCGAGATTAATCGAGTAGATCCACGTTAAGCTTCCCGTGGTGTGATTTGCGATGGCCTCGACAGAAAACACCGTCCCTGTCGCATTTCCGTAGCCGGGGTTCCAGCTTTTCTTGCCGGAGCCGTCCTTGAATTCAGGGCCGATGGGTGTGACGTCGTCGAGCTCACGGAACCCCAACTCGGTTGCGGCCCGCTGGATCTCAGCGTTGGCATCCTGGGCATTCGGGAAGTTGTAGAAGATGTCTATGTGGTCAACATTTTCAGGCGAGAGTCCCGGCCGGACGCGGATGGTGTCTGTGGACATCGTTACCACGCCATGGGGAGTAGCGATGCTGACATCGATCAACTGCTCCGAATCTGTGCCCACGAGAATCCCGTCGGAACCTTCGGGGAAACCAAGGGCTGACATGGACAGCGGGCGTTTGGAAACGTCAAAGCTGGCCTGCCGGCTGCTCTTCATGTCTTTGATCCCCTCGGGGGTGAACTGTGAATTGCCATTGACCACGTGGGTGGGCTCCTTGGACGCAGGTGAGGATGGGATGAGGGAGCAGCCGCCCAACAGAACCGCTGAGAAAACCGCTGCCGCTACGAATCGCTTCATGGTTCCCCCACAAGATTTCGGATTGTCGTAGGCACCATGCGGTACTCGTCAACTCTTTCAGGCATGGGCTTCATCATCTCACCATAGGGGTTTTCCTGGCTGTGCAACCAGTACTCGTACGCGCCAAGGGTGTCTTGGTCTATCAATGCCCAGCGGTCTTCGCGCACCGAGATGTTTCCGTGGTGAACATCCACACCAAGAGGCGGAAACCTGCCAACGTCAAGGTAAGGATCGGCCGCGGGGAACTTCTCATAGTAGGACTGGGCGCCCACAATGCTCGGCTGGCCGAGAACTGTCATGGCCTCGGTAAAAATGGTTCCCGAGGGCCGGCTTCTGATGGCGTCGTAGTCGTCGGCAATGACGTAGTTCTGCTCCCTGTCCGCAATGTTCAAGGATGCTTGGTGCAAAGCATTCTGCTGCGACCCAGTCAGCCGATGGTAGTCCTGCGGGTTGGCATAGTCCGGCACTGAATCGATGTTGAGCCATGCTTGCCGCATTCGATCCGTGACAAGATCGGCCTTGTCCATTCGTTCAATTTCGGCGAGGCCGCCTTGTTGGTAGGCAAAGTGCTGCGAGCCAATATCTGTGAAAATCTGCTTCTGCATCGACAGGAAAGAAGTCTCGTAGTAGGCCAAATCCGCTTCGCCGAGGTTCATCAAGCCCTGCAACGCTGCGTATCGCAGGGGATCCATGTCCGAGAGGAAGTCGCTGGCCTCCTGCCCTGTGGCCGCCATCTTGTGCAGCACGGCAAGGTCTTCAAAGCCGGCAATGAAGGTGGGGCCCACTTGGTTGGCCATGCCGATCCACTCCATGCGGGGATCGTTCTTGTAGAGCTCGGCATAAAACGCGTAGACCTTGTAAATGTCTTCGCGATTGTAGTCAACACCCTGCGCGGGGTCCCAGTGGGCGGGATCAATTCCCGCTGCACGCATGGCCGATTCCGCCCAATACTGCTCCAGGAATGCGCCATAGCCATTGGCCTGCTTGTCCGGGCCGAGCATGGCAACCTGGCCGGAGTCTGCGAGTTTGTCCACCAGGGTCTTCGCGGCGTCAGCATTGGCCTGACTCTCGCGAACCCACGTCTCAAACTCTTCGGACTGCAAATACTTGTCAATCTCACCGGAACTCATGCCTGCAAGTTTGTTGTCCACGTCAACGCCCGGGGTGCCACTTAGGGAGGTCGGCAGCGAACCGCCGGTGTCCAGCGAGGCGCTTGAGCTTGCCGCATCCTGCTCCTGCGCGTTGCGCAGCAGTACTTGTGCCACCGATTCCAGCTCTGCGCAAACGCCCCGAATGCTCCGCAGTTGGGAAGTGCTCCAAGCCCGGCGAAAACGCTCGCTGTCCGGGCCCTGCCATGGCAGGGCTGCCAGTGCGTTGTTCAGGGAGGCAGAAATGGTTGTCAGGTGCTTTGAGCAAGCCGAAAGGTCTTGGGCAAAACCGCGCAGCTGCGCCACATCGGCGCCAATAAATGTACCTGACACAAGATCCGCCTAACGGGGTGGGGCTGCACGTCCCTCCCCGCGGGGAGGGACGCCAAGGACAACAAAAGGGTCAGTTGCCCCAGCTGATCGGGTTGTCCCGGTAGGGGTTGTCGCCGTACTTGACGTAGTTGTAGTTCGAGTCGTCGTAGCTGGCGGTCGTTATGGCGTCGCCCTTGGGTGCCAGGAACACCGTGCACATGGTCTTGGCGGATCCCACCACGTAGGTGAAGGCGTCATCCTTGCCAGTTGTGTCAAAGCTGCCGCTCTTGCATTCGCCCATGGTGCCGAAAACAATGAGCTTCTGTGCCTCGGTGCCGTCCTTGAGGTGGGCGTTGATCCGGGGATCGCCAATACCGGCCGAGGGGCCGCTCAACGAGGTCAGCTTAACATCCGTGTAGACGTAGTAAGGTACCTGGCCGGCAAACTTGGCGGCGTCCTTGAACTTGGCCAGATCCGCCTCGCTGCCAGCCACAATTTTGGTGACCTTGGTCTCGTGCGTGGATTCCTTGTACTTGGGCGTATCGCGTTCCCCGCTGTTGCTGTGCGTACTGGCAGGCTGGCCAAACTTCAATTTGGTTCCGGGGGCAGTCAACTTGCCGGCAGCCGCAGGGGCTGCCTTCGTTGCCTCCGCCGAAGGAGGCACGGTGGCTTCATCCCCGTCACGGCCGCCCGGGGCCGCGGATGCGCTGGCAGGCGCCGTGGCGCTCTGTGCCACGGCTGGCTCCTGGGCGGCCTTGGGCGCTGCGCCGCCGGGCAGGCATCCAGTCAAGGCGAGCACTACCGCCGCACCTGCGCCGAGGGCCGTCAGTGATCGCTTGTGGTTATTGAAGGCTGGGGTGGTCATGGTTCTCCGTATCAAAAGGTGGCCGCACAATTACTACTTTCAATAGCGTAACCAGGGTGGCCGGGATCGGCGATGGGGACAAGTCACCATGGGGCACCCCCGCGTACGGATATACTTCAAAGCGTGCTTTCTGGACTGGTAATTGTAGACAAACCGCAGGGATGGACCAGCCATGATGTGGTGGGTCGGATGCGAAGGCTGGCGGGGACCCGAAAAGTGGGCCACGCCGGCACCTTGGACCCCATGGCCACCGGTGTCTTGGTGGTGGGGATCAACAAGGCCACGCGCCTGCTGACCTACATTGTGGGCACCTCCAAGAACTATCAGGCCACGATTCGCCTGGGCGCCACCACCATCACGGACGACGCCGAGGGCGACGTCACGGCCACGTCCGCCACGGCGGCGGTCACCGATGAGGCCATCGAGGCGGGCATCGCCAAGCTCCGGGGCCCCATTTCCCAGGTTCCCAGCAGCGTCAGCGCCATCAAGGTCAATGGCGAGCGTGCCTATGCCCGGGTGCGCTCCGGGGAGGAGGTCACGCTCGCGGCCCGCCCCGTGACCATCCACTCCTTCGACGTCCTGGCCATCCGGCACGGCGTCCCGGCCGATGCGCCGGCAGATTCTCCCGATGCTCCCATGTACGACGGCGTCACGTACGTTGACGTGGATGTCACCGTGCGCTGTTCTTCCGGCACGTACATCCGTGCGCTGGCCCGGGATCTGGGCGCGGACCTGGGTGTTGGCGGTCACCTGACGGCACTGCGCCGCAGCAGCGTTGGCCCCTACAGCCTGGACCAGGCACGCACGCTGGAGGAATTGGCTGATGATCTGCGTATCCTCGACATTGCCGACGCCGCGCGCGCCTTGATGCCGGTGCGTGAACTGACCGCCGAGGAAGCTGTGGAGCTTTCCTTCGGCCGGCGCATCCCGGCCAGCGCCGCTGGCACCCATACCGTTCAGGCCCCGGCGGCGGCCTTTGCGCCGGATGGCACCCTGGTGGCGCTGCTGGCCGACGCCGGCAAATACGCCAAGCCCGTGCTGGTGTTCCCGCCGGACCCCGCACCGGCCGCCAAGGCTGTTGCCGAACCGTCCCAGGAAACCGCGCCGGAGTCGGCTCAATGACACTGGATGGTTGGTTCCTGGCAGGAGCCGTCGTGGGCCTGGCCTCGACCATTATCTGCGTCGTTGCGGCGGTGCTGAAAAAGAAACCCAACGACGTCACGCTTGTGGCGTTGATCGCCGTCGAACTCTTCATTGTGGTCTACGCTGTGGCCTCCCTGATCAGGTTGAGCAGCGGGGAATCGCTGGTGGGGGAGACGTGGGAGTTTTGGGGCTACATGCTCACGGCTGCCGCGCTGCCCATTGCCGGCTTCTACTGGGCCATGATGGAAAGGACTTTTTGGTCCAACTACGTCATGAGCGCGGTGGGTGTCACGGTGGTGGTCATGCTGGCCCGCATGGCCCAGATTTGGTACGGCACCGGCGTGGCCGCACAAGCACTGGCCCCGCTTCAACAGCTTCACTTAGGAATTGGTTTATGAGCACCCCTGACACGGTCCAGCCCGCACCCCTGCATGGGCGCACCTCCGGAGCCGGCCGCCTGCTGATCACCGTTTACGCGGTGTTCGCCATCTCCGCCACGGCCCGGGCCGGCTACCAAATTGCAACACACTTTGCTGACGCGCCCGTGGCCTACCTGCTCTCCGCGTTTGCCGCCGTTGTGTACATTGTGGCCACAGTTTCCCTGGCCAAACCCGGTCCCACGTGGGCCATGATCGCCACCCTTGCCATCTGCATCGAATTGGTGGGTGTGCTGGTCATCGGCACGCTGAGCCTGCTGGATCCGGCGGCCTTCCCGCACGCAACCGTGTGGAGCGCTTTCGGCAAGGGCTACGGCTACATTCCGCTTCTGCTGCCCATCATTGGTTTGATCTGGCTGTACCGCCACAGGGACGCCAAGTGAACGTTGTGGATCGCACTGTGCCCAGCCCCATCCTCTCCGACGGCCTCACCACGTTGCGCCGTTTCACCGTGGAGGACGCGGACGTTTTTGCCGCCATCCACCACGACCCCGCAAACGTGACCTGGACGGCGTCGGACGCCACCATGAGCCGGGACCGCGCCGCCGAGCTCATCACCGGATCCGTCGCCGCCGGCTGGGAGGGCGGCAGTGATCTCCGCTTCGCCATCGTGGATACGCGCTTAGGCACCCAAGCGGGTGCCGCGGAAATTGTTGGCACCCTGAGCCTGCACGAGATCTTTTCAACCACCCGCGGGGGCTCCGCCAGTGTTGGCATCAAGATGCTCCCAGCCGGCCGGGGGACGGGAAGTGCCCAACGCGCCATTGAGCTGCTGTGCGGCTACGCCTTCGGCAATCTTGGCCTGGAAATCCTGCACTGGCGCACCACCAGCGGCAACGACTCAAGCATTGCCTTGGCCAAGCGCTGCGGGTTTGTGCTGGCCGCGGAGATCCCAGGCTACGGCCACAAGGACGCCCAGGTTGCCAGCGGCATGGTGTTCAGCCAGAACCGCCAGCAATTCCAGTCCCGTGAGCAAGGCCCAGCAGGGCCCGACGGTGCCGCCGCGGACCTGGCGCCGGTGGTTCCGGTGCTGCGCCATGAAACCGTTGTACTGCGTGCGCTGACCATGGCCGACGCGCCACAACTGGTGGAAAACTGCGTCAACGAGGACTCCGTCCGCTGGACCACCGTGCCGCTGAACTACACCATGGAGCACGCGGAATTCTTCATCAACACCCTCACCCCGCAGGGCTGGGCGTCGGGGGAGACCTTGACGTTTGCTGTGGCGGATCCGGCCACCGACGCCCTGCTTGGCACGGTCGACCTGCAGTGCAAGAGTCCCGGTGCCGCCAGTATCGGTATCAACTTCGGCACCCACGCCCGCGGCACGGGAGCTGCGGAGGCCTCTGTCCGCCTGCTGCTGGATTACGCGTTCAACCAGCTCAACCTCAGCTATGTGCACTGGCATGCGCTGGTGCCCAACTGGGGCAGCCGGAAACTGGCCTGGAAACTTGGATTCACCTTCGACGGGGAAATTCGCGGCGACTACAACGACCGCGGCACACCCGCCGATAGGTGGGTGCTGTCATTGGCGGCAACGGATCCGCAGACGCCCCAACAACCCTGGACCGGTCCGGGGCCGCTCAGCAGGTAATCTGGAAGCGGCATGAGGATGTTGGGCTGCACGGCCCGTTGGATCAAGAACTTAGTGGATGAGGAAACGTAGTGCAGATTTGGAACTCATTGAATGACGTTCCCGCGGATTTTGGCCCCTGCGTGGTCACCCTGGGGAACTTTGATGGGCTGCACCGCGGGCACCAGGAGGTCCTGGCGCAGGTGCGGGCCGAGGCCGCCGCGCGCAACGCCCGCTCCGTGGCGCTGACCTTTGACCCCCATCCGGCACTGATCCACCGGCCCGAATCGGCGCCCGATCAAATCATGGGCCTGGCGGACAAGATGGCGGCCATGGCTGAGCTGAACCTCGACGGGGTGCTCGTCATGCCCTACAGTCTTGAGTTCGCCCAACAAACACCTGAAGAGTTCGTCAAAAACGTGTTCGTCGACGCACTCGGCGCCTGCGCCGTGGTGGTGGGCCACGATGTCCGCTTCGGCAAGGGCAACACGGGGGACCTGAGCAGCATGGTGAGCCTGGGCGCTGAGCTGGGCTTCGACGTCGTCGTTGTCAACGACGAGGGTCACGACCGCCGCTGGTCCTCCACCTGGGTGCGCGAGGCCCTGACCAAGGGCGACGTCGACACAGCCGCCCACGTGCTGGGCCGCCAGCACACCATGAGCGGGGAAGTGGTGCACGGCGCCGCGCGCGGCCGTGAACTGGGTTTCCCCACCGCCAATCTTTCACCCGATGCCTGCGGGATCATCCCGGCCGACGGCGTGTACGCCGGCTGGCTGGTCGACGCCGAGAAGCACCGTTGGCCCGCAGCCATCTCCGTTGGCTCCAACCCCACGTTTGTGGGTGTCAGCCGCCAAGTTGAGGCCTATGTGCTGGACCGTCCCGAGGAACCCGTTGAGGCGTTTGACCTCTACGGGCAGCATGTTGTGGTGGAATTCGTGCAGCGGCTGCGCGGCATGGTGGCCTACACGGGCCCGGAGGCGCTGATTGAGCAGATGCACCAAGATGTTCATGACAGCCGGGAAATTCTGCGCGAACACTAAAGAGCCGTACCTCACTTCGCTTCGACTAACAGTGACTTCTGCACTAAACTAAGGCATAGAGTCCGGCTGCAGTCCGTGGTGGCTGGATTCCACTGTGTAGTGGCCAAGAAATTGCGCCATGGCACAGCTCAACATGTTCACGGCACATTCAAGGAGTTACTTGTGGCATTAGACGCCGCTGTAAAGCAAGAAATCATGCAGGCTTTCGCAACAAGCGAAGGCGACACCGGTTCGCCCGAGGTTCAGGTGGCAATGCTCTCACGACGCATCGCTGATTTGACCGAGCACCTGAAGATGCACAAGCACGATCACCACACCCGCCGCGGCCTCATGGGCCTGGTTGGTCGTCGTCGTCGCTTGCTCGGTTACCTCAAGGACACCGACATCGCCCGCTACCGTACGCTCATCGAGCGCCTCGGCCTGCGTCGCTAGCATGACCTGATAGGCGGCCTCCCCGCAAAGGGAGGCCGCCTTTCATAGTGTTGACCGTGACCGCGGTTGCACGAAACTTGCACAAGTTGCCAACCGGACACCGCGCATTCGCGGTCCTCGGTAGTGGCCTCCGGGACGCAGCGAACATTCGCTGCACGCCCGTGGGCCTCGATCGAAGACCGGGTGTTGTACAGCCCTTCACAGCTTTATCCGGTGGAGTGTCTGGGATGGTTCCGGTTGGTTGCTTGAGACAAGTGTTTACAACACCTACACAGAAATGGAGGTGACTCTCTATGGAGGGTCCCGAGATTCAGTACGCAGAGGCCGTTATTGACAACGGCCGTTACGGCAAGCGCGTTATCCGCTTCGAAACCGGACGCCTTGCCCAGCAAGCCGCCGGCGCCGCAATGGTTTACATTGACGAAGACACCGTGTTGCTGTCCGCCACCACGGCTGGCAAGCACCCGCGTGAAGGCTTCGACTTCTTCCCGCTGACAGTTGATGTGGAAGAGCGCATGTACGCCGCTGGCCGCATCCCGGGCAGCTTCTTCCGCCGCGAAGGCCGCCCCTCAACGGAGGCCATCCTGGCCTGCCGTCTGATGGACCGCCCGTTGCGCCCGGCCTTCGTGAAGGGTCTGCGCAACGAAGTCCAGATCGTTGTCACGGTTCTGGCCATCAACCCGGACGTGCTGTACGACGTGGTAGCCATCAACGCTTCCTCCATGTCAACGCAGCTCTCCGGCTTGCCGTTCTCCGGCCCCATCGGTGGCGTTCGCGTTGCCTTGATCGACGACGGCCAGGGCCCCCAGTGGGTTGCCTTCCCGAAGCACTCCGAGCTGGAAAACGCCGTGTTCAACATGGTGGTTGCCGGCAAGGTTGCCGGTGACGACGTTGCCATCATGATGGTTGAAGCCGAAGCCACGGACAACTCCTGGAAGCTCATCAAGGAACAGGGCCACCAGGCCCCCACCGAAGAGATTGTTTCCGAGGGCTTGGAGGCTGCAAAGCCATTCATCAAGGCTCTCTGCGACGCTCAGGCAGACTTGGCCGCACGCGCCGCCAAGCCCACCGTTGAGTTCCCGGTCTTCCTGGACTACGAAGATGACGCGTACGCCGCCGTCGAGTCCGCCTCAGCTACCAAGCTGGCAGCCGTGTTCACCATCGCCGACAAGCAGGAGCGCGACAACGCCTCCGACGCCTTGAAGGATGAGACCATTGCCGCCTTGGCGTCCGACTTCGCAGGCCGCGAAAAGGAGCTCTCAGCTGCTTTCCGTTCCGTGACCAAGCACGTCATCCGCCAGCGCATCCTCACCGAGCAGATCCGCATCGACGGCCGTGGCCTGACGGACATCCGCCAGCTCACCGCCGAGGTTGAAGTTCTGCCCCGCGTGCACGGTTCGGCCATCTTCGAACGCGGCGAGACCCAGATCCTGGGTGTCACCACGTTGAACATGCTGAAGATGGAACAGCAAATTGACTCGTTGAGCCCCGTAACGCGCAAGCGCTACATGCACAACTACAACTTCCCGCCGTACTCCACCGGTGAAACCGGCCGCGTGGGCTCGCCCAAGCGCCGTGAAATCGGTCACGGTGCCCTGGCTGAGCGCGCACTCGTGCCCGTTCTGCCGACGCGTGAAGAATTCCCCTACGCCATCCGCCAGGTCTCCGAGGCACTGAGCTCCAACGGCTCAACCTCCATGGGTTCCGTTTGTGCATCGACCCTGTCGCTGCTCAACGCTGGTGTGCCGTTGAAGGCACCCGTTGCTGGTATTGCCATGGGCTTGGTCTCCGACCAGGTTGACGGTCAGACCCGCTACGCTGCCCTGACCGATATCCTCGGCGCCGAAGATGCTTTCGGCGACATGGACTTCAAGGTTGCAGGTACCGCAGAGTTCGTCACAGCCATCCAGCTGGACACCAAGCTCGACGGCATCCCGGCCTCCGTTTTGGCTGCCGCCCTGAAGCAGGCTCGCGAAGCCCGCTTGCACATCCTCAGCGTTCTGACCAGCGCTATTGACGTTCCGGACGAGCTCTCCGAGTTCGCTCCCCGCGTCATCGCCGTAAAGATCCCCGTGGATAAGATCGGCGAGGTCATCGGCCCGAAGGGCAAGATGATCAACCAGATCCAGGAAGACACCGGCGCTGACATCTCCATTGAAGATGACGGCACGGTTTACATCGGTGCAACGAACGGTCCGTCAGCTGACGCCGCTCGTTCAGCGATCAACGCCATCGCCAACCCTCAGATTCCTGAGATCGGCGAGCGTTACCTGGGCACAGTTGTCAAGACCACCACGTTCGGCGCGTTCATTTCGCTCACGCCGGGCAAGGATGGTCTGCTGCACATCTCCGAGCTGCGCAAGCTGGCCAATGGCAAGCGCGTGGACAACGTTGATGATGTTGTTGCCGTGGGCCAGAAGATCCAGGTGGAAATCACCAAGATCGACGACCGTGGCAAGCTCTCCCTCTCACCGGTTGTTGCCGATGACGAGAACGCTGCTGAAGAAGCCGTTACCGAAGGTGCTGCTGAATAATTCATGGCGATAACCCTTTTGCCGCTGACAAGCGCTGCCGATGGCCTGGCCTCCGACAACTCAACACTGATTTCCGGCACGGCGGGAGGCGCAGTAGTGCGCCGCTCCGTCCTGCCCGGAGGTGTACGGGTACTGACCGAGGCCATGCCCGGACAGCGTAGTGCGACAATCGGGTTCTGGGTTGGTGTTGGCTCTCGGGATGAATCCGAGGGCCAACACGGCTCAACCCATTTCCTGGAACACCTGCTGTTCAAGGGAACCAAGCGCCGTACCGCCCTGGAAATTGCATCCGCCTTTGACGAGGTGGGCGGCGAATCCAACGCGGCCACGGCCAAGGAAAGCACCTGCTACTACGCACGGGTGCTGGACACCGACCTGCCCATGGCCATCGACGTCATCGCCGACATGGTCACCTCCGCCGTGATTGATCCGGCCGAGCTGGAGCAGGAACGCGACGTCATCCTGGAAGAAATCGCCATGGATGGCGATGACCCCACGGATGTTGCGCACGAAAAGTTTGTGGCAGCCGTGCTTGGCGGCCACGCCCTGGGACGCCCCATTGGCGGAACCCCGGAAGCCATCAAGGCTGTTCCGCGGGAATCCGTGTGGGAGCACTACCAAAAGCATTACCGCCCCGAAACCCTTGTCATCACGGCAGCGGGCGGCCTGGACCACGACACCGTCTGCACCCTGGTCCTGGACGCGCTGCGCACAGCCGGCTGGTCACTGGATGAGGGTGTTGCCCCGGCCCCGCGCCGCGCCAACACCGAAGTTGCCGTGTCCGGCACCGCCGGCCTGCACGTGGTCAACCGGGCGGTGGAACAGGCCAACATCATCCTGGGCTGCCCGTCGCTGCGGGCCACGGACTCACGCCGCTATGTCATGAGCGTGCTGAACTCCATCCTGGGTGGGGGCATGTCCTCGCGCCTCTTCCAGGAAATCCGCGAGAAGCGCGGCCTGGTGTACTCCACGTACTCCTTCGCCTCCTCGTACGCCGACACCGGCTACTTTGGCATGTACGCGGGCTGTTCCCCGGCCAAGGTGGGTCAAGTTATTGGCCTGCTGAGCGCGGAGCTGGAGAAGCTGGCCACCGACGGTGTTTCCGAGACTGAGCTGAAGAAGGCCCTGGGGCAACTCTCCGGCGGCATTGTGCTGGCCCTGGAAGACAGCGGTTCACGCATGTCACGCCTGGGCCGGGCCGAGATTGTCACCGGCGAATTCATGGACATTGACGAATCCCTTGACCGGATCCGCAAGGTCACGGCCGCCGAAGTGCAGGAGCTGGCTCGCGAACTCGCGGCCGCCCCGCGCACCATCACTGTGGTTGGCCCGTTCGAGGAAACCGAAACCTTCGGCCTCTAGTCCTTTCCAACTGACCCGCAGAAAACGGCGAAAAAACCCGGTTTGAGGGTGATTTTCGGCGTTTTCTGCGGGTCAGTTTTGCTTTAGGGAACGACGGCGTTCGTTGCGGCGTCAGCTCTCGCATAGGAGCGTTGCCGGTAACCCGTTGGGCTGAGGCCAAACCTTCTTTTGAAGGCCGCACTCAGGGCGAAGGGACTGCCATAGCCAACCTCGGCGGCGATCTGGGCGGTGGTCAGCTGAGGGTTTGCGAGCAGTTCGCTGGCAAGGAGCATGCGCCAGTTCGTCAGGTACGTCATGGGCGGTTCGCCCACAATGCTGCGGAATCGAGCGGCCAAGGTTCCCCTGGAGACGTTGAGCCGCTTGGATAGCGATTCCAGTGTCCAGCCCTGTGCCGGGGACTCATGGAACAGTGCGAGCGCCTGGGCCACGAGTGGATCGCGGCCACCGGCGAGCCAGCCACGTGCCGTGTGGGGATGGAGGTTCGCCCAGGCTCGGATCGTGTGAACGAGCAGCACATCCAGCAGTCGATCGATGGTGCTGCCCTGCCCCGGCGCATCGCTGGCGATTTCGCCCTCGAGGAAGCTGACAAGGGCCGGGTCAATCTCCTGGGCAGGGACGACGGCGACCCGTGGCAGCGCCGCTGTGACGGCGGAACTGACCTCGGCGTCGGTCTCATACGTGCCGATCAGCATCGTCGTCTCGCCTGCCGCCGTGTTTCCCCAGGTGCGTATCCCGCGTTTCATGCTGAGCTGGAGATCAGCCCCGGTGGGGGAGCTGCACAGCTGGCCCGGGTGAACTATCACGTCGGCTGCCCGAGCCAGATCGTCGGTCACAATGTACGGGTCGGGACCCCGCACCAGGGCCACGTCCCCTGCTTGCAATTCGAATCGTTCGCTGCCGGCTTTGAGCCACGCCCCAGTGCCCATCATGGCAACAATGGTGAGCGGTGCCTGGTCCCGGACATCGATGGACCAGTGGGGTGCCATGACCACACGGAGGGCAAAGGCGCGGCGCGCCCGGGGGCCGTCAAGGAGTTGTGTGAGCGGATCCATGCGGCCATTTTAGACGATTGCGTATTGAAATACACGTCTGAACTATTCAAAGCGCAATCCTGCTGCTGTTGACTGATGTCATGACTAATCAAAGAGTCCTTGCTGTTGGTGGTACCGGGCGTACCGGTTCACGCATTGTTCACCGTCTTGCCGAGCACGGCGTGCCCACCCGCGTCGCGTCGAGGCAGGGCGAGAGTCCGTTCGTTTGGGAAGACCGTGCAACGGGGGATGCCACCTTGAAGGGCGCGTCATCTGCTTATCTTGGCTACTCACCGGATCTCGCCTTCCCAGGCGTCGCGGACCTGGTGGCCGAGTTCGCCCAACGCGCCCGGGAGTTGGGCGTGAACCGCCTGGTGCTGCTGTCCGGGAGGGGCGAAGCGGGGGCCCAAGCCAGCGAACGGGCCGTGCAGGACGCGGCGGCCGAATGGGCCATTGTCCGCTCGCCGTGGTTCGCACAAAACGTCAGCGAACATATTCTGTTTGGCCCCGTTCTACGCGGGCGGCTGGTCCGGCCGGCCGGCGACGTCGTGGAACCGTTCATCGACCTCGAGGACCTGGCGGATCTGGCCACGGCTTCGCTCATCGACGTCGGCCACGCCAACACTGTCTATGAGGTGACCGGGACAAGGCCTTTGTTCATGCGTGATTTAGCGGAGGAGACCTCCGCAGCCACCGGGCGGAGCAACGACTACGCGCCCAGCACGGCCGAGGAGTTCATCGACGGTCGCAGTTCCTCGGCCACCACCGACCTGGAATCAGCGCTCGGCCAGCCTTCGCGGGACTTCACCGACTATGTACGTCGCGCCGCAGCGAGCAGCATCTGGCAAACAAGTGTCCAGGCCCAGACATGACAACCACGCTGCAGACAGTCGTGACCATCGCGGCGGCACTCGGTGCGGGAATCGCGGGAGGTGTCTACCTGGCCTTTCCCGCCCTGGTGCTGCCCGCACTACGCACCCTCCCCGCTCAAACGGCAGTTGCTGCTATGCAGCGGATCAACATCAGCGCTGTGCGACTGCCCTTCATGGTGGTCTTCTTCGGTGGTGCATCGGCCTCCGCAACAATCATCATCTCGGAACTTGTCTCCGGCGCTATCGCGGAGGAAGGTCCCGTTCGTATGGTGGGCGCGGGACTGGCTCTGGCCGCGGTTGGCATCACGATCGCGCGAAACGTTCCGCTCAACGATCAGCTGGCGCTCGTCCTGCCGGATTCACCCGATAACGTGGACCGGTGGCGTTCCTTCGACCGGAACTGGAGCACCGCCAATAATGTGCGAGCATTCGCCGCGATTGCTGCGAGCGTCACCCTGGCTGTGTCGCTCGGAACCACATGATGCCCGGCAACCCCGGTTCAATTCTGCTGCTCAATCCCGCGTTGCGTTCAGCATCCGCTCGGCAGCCTCGCGCAGGACCACTGTGGTCGCAACGTCTCCACGCACCTTGTACTGGATTCCTTCCGGTATCCATGCCAGTGACGACATGAGCTCCTGCGGGCTGCGGCCCCCTATGGGCCACGCCGTTTTGAATGCATCAACTGCTCGTGCTCCCTTGGCCCACGGTCCGAAGTACTCACGCATCCGCTCAATCGGCAGGTCCATCACCACTTCCGCTGTCACGGTGCTCAAAAGGGAGGAGACGGCTGCGGCGACGAACTCGGCAGCGTCGTCGGCCGGAAGCTCACGGGGCTCGAAGCGGACGCGAGTGGCGAAGAACCCCTCGAGCCGGTCAACTCGAAACGTCCGCCATGCTTCCCGGTGAAGATCCCAGGCCACCAGGAACCAGTGACGCTGGGCGGCAACCAGCGAATGCGGCTCGACGACGCGATCGGTCGCGGCTCCATTGGCCGCCACATAATGAAATCTGATGCGCTCCCGATCGCGACAAGCAAGGGCGAGTTGCCCCAGCACCTCTGGCGTCACGGCCGGCACATCCGGGTGCATCGGCTGCACGTGACCGGCAAGCGCGTTCACCCGTGACCTCAGTGCTGCCGGCAGTACCTGTTCGAGCTTGGCCAGCGCCGTCAGGGTGGTCAACGCTCCATCAGCGAGGCCCTGTGTGGCCGCCACTCGGAGGCCGATCGCCATGGTGACAGCCTCGTCATCGGTTAGCAGGAGCGGCGGAATCGAGGCTCCGGCCTCGAGGCGGTAGCCGCCATGGGTGCCCGGCGCCGACTCAATGCGGTATCCGAGTTCCCGCAGCCGCTCCACGTCGCGGCGTAGTGTTCGCCCGGTGATGCCCAGACGCTGCGCAAGGTCCGTTCCTGACCAATGCCGGTGGGTCTGCAGCAGGTTCAGAAGAGACAGCACCCGCGAGGTTGTAGTGGATTCTGACATGCTCCAAGACTAGTTTGAGTTGCGGACAGAAACAGTCCTCAAGCAAGAATAGCCTTGGCACATGAGAAACGACACCATCATCACAGCCCGCGGGCTGACCAAGCAATTCACGGTGAAGCGCGAACGCGTCGACGCCGTCACCGACCTGGACCTGGACGTTCAGCGCGGAGAACTCGTGGCCTTCCTTGGCCCCAACGGTGCGGGCAAATCAACCAGCCTGCGAATGCTCACCACGCTTCTCCCGCCCACCTCCGGCACCGCGTGTGTGGCAGGCTACGACGTTCGCAAGGAACCCAACGAGGTGCGCCGCCGCATCGGCTACATCGGTCAGGGCAACAGTGCCGGCCACTATCAGAGGGTGCGCGACGAGTTGCTCAGCCAGGGTGCCTTTTACGGAATGGGGCGCGCCCAGACCAGGCGACGGGCGGATGAACTGCTCGAATCCCTGGACCTCGCCCCGCTGGCCAAGCGTGGCGTGGTGAGCCTCAGTGGCGGGCAGAAGCGCCGTCTCGACATCGCGCTCGGGCTGCTGCACTCACCGGAACTGCTGTTTCTGGATGAGCCTTCGACGGGGCTCGACCCGCAAAGCCGAGAAAACCTGTGGCAACACATCCTGGACCTGCGCCGCACACATGGCACCACCATCTTCGTCACCACGCACTACCTCGATGAGGCTGACAGGTTCGCCGAACGCGTCATGGTCATGGACCACGGCCGGCTCATCGCCGATGACACTGCCTCCGGGTTGAAGACCACCCTCGCAGGCGATGTGATCACCCTCGGCTTCGCCAGTGGAGCCGATGCCCAGGCCGCCCGGCCCATCGCCGCCGCCGTGACCGGCGCGTCCGTCCTTGTCATCGGCCCGCAGCTTCAGATCACCCTCGATCACGGGGACCGGGTGCTTCCACGACTGCTCCGGGAACTCGACGCTGCAGGCGCGCCCGCGGCCACTGCGGGTCTCCGCCAGCCGACCCTCGACGACGTGTTTCTCGCCCTCACCGGGCGCAGCCTGCGCGACGACAGCGGAGCGAGCGAAACAACTGCCGGAAAGGCAGCCCACGAAGAATCAGCCCTGAAGGAAGAGGTATCGGCATGACCACCACAGCCACCAAAAGCACTGTGCACGTTCGGTCCAACGCGGTTCGCGACTCCTGGAATGTGCTGGTCCGCGAGCTGCGCCCCGTTGTTAGAGATCCCTTCTCGCTGATCTTCAGCCTGTTGCAGCCCCTTGTTTTTCTGGGGCTGTTCGGTCCGCTGCTGATTGGCGGCTCGGATGCCCCGGCCGGGGAGGTGTTGCAATGGTTCGTGCCGGGCATTCTTGTCATGATCGCCCTGTTCGGCACCGGTGTCACCGGCTCGAACCTGCTCATGGAAATGCAGACAGGATCACACGAACGAACGCTGGTGGCGCCGATCGCCCGTCCGGCACTGCTGATCGGGCGGGCGCTGAAAGAGATGGCCCCGATCATGGTGCAAGCCGGGGTGATCGCGCTGGCGACCATCCCGTTCGGCTTCTCGGTGAATCCGCTCGGCATGCTGCTGGGTCTGGTGCTGATCGCCATCTTCGGGATGGGGTTTGGTGCTCTGAGCTACACGCTCGCCCTGGTCAGCCGCAGCCGGGACTGGATGTTCTGGGCCGTACAGCAGGCGACCATCTTCCCGCTGATGATTCTCTCCGGCATGCTGCTGCCGCTGGAGAACGGCCCGCAGTGGATGCAGGTGGCTGCTGCCATCAACCCGATCAGCTATGTGGTTGCGGCCGAGCGGGCACTCTTCGCGGGCGAACTGAGTTCGCCGGATGTGCTGTGGGGTTTCCTTGCCGCAGCCGTGTTGGCTGCGATCGGCTTGGCTGTGGGTATTCGCTCGATCAAGCGCAGCAACTGAACGACGGGCACAGGGTTCGCCTGCTGGGCAGCTGTTTGAGTTGCGCGGGAACGTTCTGGCAAAAGAGTTCTTGACCCTCACACAGGGGCAGCGTATAAAACGTAAACATGGAATCGTTGAGCAGCCACGACTTGAGTGCAGAACCCCTGACCGCAGTGTCCTCTGCCGGGTGTGTTGCGGCGCCCGATTGCCCCGTGCCGGGGCGGTCATTGGGAGGTCATTGTGGGGAAAGGTAGCGTGGCCATGATGCGTGGTCACTTCGGCCGGGGCTACCTCGAGTATGGTTTGGATCTTGTTGCTTCGATCCGGGTTCCGGCGGCGTTCTGCAAGGCCTACGGGCTCAAGCCCACGGTGGGCCCGTTGGTGCGCAGGCTGGGCGACTACACGCCGGGGCTCGCTATCAAGTACGGCTGGTCCGCTGGCATCGATCCGACGATGGTGGCTGAGTCGTTCGGCGTGCAGGTCGCTGCGTACCTTGCAGCAGAGGAACCGCGTGGAACGCTCGAGGGTCTCGATTGCCTGAGGCCCGAATACTTCAGGCTGGCCGCCCCGGCTGGGCGGACGGCAACAGGCCTGCCGGTGGGTGTTCAGATACTGGGGCCCCGGCAGGAGGATGACACTGTCATCACCTTTGCTGAGCTGATGGCCGAGGTCAGTGGCGGCTGCCTCCCGCCACCGCTGCTGAGCTGGTTCGAATCGCCGCCGCTAATCCTTGAGGGCGTCAGCGAGCACACCCTAGTCGATCCCGCCGTCGTCAATCACTCAGGGCAATCATCGTGAGCAAGCAACGACCGGGTGAACTGGGTGCGGAGGCATTCATCGCGGAGCTCCGGCTTGTTGCCTCGAAGGCTGAACTGGAAAAGATCCAGCGCTACTTCAAAACCGGGGCCGGTGACTATGGCGAGGGGGACGAGTTCCTCGGTGTCCGCATGGGCCACGTGTTCGCCCTTGCCTCGCGTTATCAGGGAATGTCCCTGGACCAGCTCGAGGAACTGTTGGAGAGCCCGCTCCACGAGGCGCGGGCAGGGGCTGTCAAGATCATGGCCAAGCAGGCCGCCGATCAGTCTGCCACGGACCAGCTCAAGCAGGAGCTGTTCGAGTTGTACCTGCGACGCATTGACAGGATCAACAACTGGGACCTCGTTGACCTCGGCGCGTGGGATGTCATAGGCCGGTACCTCGCCGACAAGCCCCGCGGCGTGCTCGACGGGCTGGCACGCTCGGAGAATCTTTGGGAACGCCGCACTGCCATTCTGGCAACCTTGTACTTCCTGCGGCACGGTGAAGTTGATGACACACTGCGGCTTGCCGGGTTGCTCCTGAACGATGAAGCGGACCTGATCCACAAGGCTGTTGGGGGTGTGCTGCGGGAAGCGGGCCAGCGGGACCGCGAGCAGTTGCTGGCATTCCTCGATGTCAACGCAGCGGCCATGCCGCGGACCATGCTGCGCTACGCCGTCGAGCATCTGGATGTGCAGCAGCGGGCACACTACCGTGCGGTCCGCCCAGCGCCGGACTAGAGCCTCAGTCACGGCTCGAGGGGGCTGAACTCGGCTGCCCGCAGTTCGGGCTACCGTGTGGTGCCCCTGGTGCTGAGTTGGTCCAGGATCCTCGTTGTAGGTCCGCTGGCCAGGGTCGGGGATGCCGCTGCCGAGTTCCACACCTCATTGTGGGGCCTGGCCAGAAAGTCCTCGGCGGCACGGGCCGTGGTGAAGTCAAGATCCACCACAACATCATGGCTGTCCCCGATTGGCGCTGAGATCCTCCCGGCCACTACCCCGAGGTTGCCCTGTTCAACGGGTCTGCGTTGTAGGCGCCCTGCCACCTGCCTAGGTCCTTGAGGCCGTGTTCACTCTGGAGGGTAAACATTGGATTTTCTTCCTCTTGGTTCCAGGGCTCGAGCCTAGGGCTGAGGGTGCGCGCCCGCCATCCCACAATTCTGGGAGGAGCCGGTGGTGGCCACATCACAGGTGGATACTTGAGCCAGGGGAACAGACGGGGCGCTCACCAGAGCCTTGGAGCGGGCGGCTGCGCTGAAGTACTCGACGCCGGTCAACCGGTGAACAGCCCTGCCCACAGCTGCGCTCAAGGCCTTCTCTCTGCAGGGTGCCACGTCAGAGGATCCGGCCCGAAGCGCCCGGTGGGACGGAATCCTGCGCAGATACCGGGTGGGGGATGTCTGCCCCGTTGTGTTCGCTGACAAGTGGGGGACGTGGGCCTGGCTGGATCTGTGGCGCGGCTAGGACATGCCACCATGCACAGCAGGGGAGACTGGTTCCGGCGGAGGTGTTGAATGTGGCGGCGCAGCTGCTGGAACTGGCGGCAGCGGGCCTGGACACGGACGCCACGCACCGGACTGGCCGCATGCCCCCTTCCAACTACTGGCGGGCCGCATAAACCCCAACCGAGGGCCAGTGAGGCTTGGGGGATTAGCCGCCGGCGAAGGGCGGCAGGACGTCGACGACGTCGTCCGGCTTCAACTCCGTACCCAGGTCGCGGGTGGCCACCTCATTGAGCAGGTAGCTGCACCGGGTCAACAGTTCCGACAGTGGGGGAGTGTGGCTTGAGGCCGAGGCGGGAAAATTTGCCACCAACAGTTCCGACAAGTCCGCAAGGGTGAAGGGTTCGCTGCCAGCCAGTGTAGCCAGGTCAACGCCCTGCTCCTCAACTCCCGTGGCTGCCGCGGCTGCAGCAAAAAAGCGTACGTTCATGCTCATCCTCCAATGGCGCTCATGCTGCGGTCGGGTTGGACGAAGTCGGCGTCGCCCAGTCCGGGGTGGCCCATGCCGTGGGCCTTGGGTTTGGCCCACATGGCGTCCTGCCAGCGGGCGGCGACGGCTTCGTCGTCGGACGGGGAATCCCCTGCGCGCAGCAGCTCCAGCAGATCCACTTCGGTGCGGGAGAACAGGCAGCTCATGACCTTGCCTTCGGCGGTGATGCGGGTGCGGCGGCAGTCGGCGCAGAAGGGTTCGGTGACGGAGGCGATGATGCCAACAGTGCCCAGCAGCTCCGTGGAGTCATGGTGCCGGACCTCGAAGCGCTCGGCGGGTGCGCCGTCGCGGGCCCGCGGATCCGGGGTGAGGTCAAAGTCGGGGGCCAGCAGCCCCCGGATTTCAGCGGCGGTGATCATGCCATCGCGGGTCCAGCCGTGATCGGCGTCGAGCGGCATTTGTTCAATGAAGCGGAGTTCGTAGCCGCGCTCAAGGCTCCACTGCAACAATTCCGCGGCGTGCGCCTCATTGACGCCGCGCAGCAACACCGCGTTGATCTTGATGGGGGTCATGCCGGCTGCCGAAGCAGCCTCAATCCCGGCCTTCACCTGGTCCAGGAAGGGCCTGCGCGTCAGCTGCAGGAACGCGTCGTGGTGCAGCGTGTCCATGGAAACGTTGAGCCGCGTCAGCCCGGCGTCGGCCAGGGCCTGCGCCTTCTTCGCCAAACCCACGCCGTTGGTGGTCAACGAAATGGGCAGTGCTGGATGGTTCGCGCGCAGGGCAGCAATGATCTCCACCAGGTCCGCCCGCACCAGCGGCTCGCCGCCCGTGAGCCGCAGCTCGCGCACGCCCAGGTGATTCACGCCCAATCCCACCAGCCTGACAATCTCGGCCGCGGTGAGGAGCTTGTCCTTTTTCAACCATTCCAGGCCGGCCTCGGGCATGCAGTAGGTGCAGCGCAGATTACATTTGTCTGTCAGCGACAGGCGCATGTCCGTGGCCACGCGGCCAAACTGATCCAGCAGGCCGGAATCCAGTCCGCCCACACGCGGGCGGCCGGCGGGGGCCTGGCGGACCTCCGGAATCCCCAGTGCAACGCGTTCTGTGTCCATGTCTCAACGCTACGCCATTATTGGCCCAAGGGATCCCTGTTCGCTGTGCGGCTAACCTAGGATTGAGCCAACGAGCGCCGCAGGGCGCCTTTTACGGAGGATGCAATGCGAAGAACTGTCGCCGAACACCAAAGCGCCGTCGTGGAGACCCTGCGCCTTAGCTGGAGTCAACTGAACGGCTCGGTGATGGCCGACGGCGGTTCCCACGAGCCGCTGATGGCCGGGCTGGGGCGTGTGCTCGCCGCCGATCTGGTGGCCCCTTTGGACCTGCCGCCGTTTGCGAATTCACAGATGGATGGATATGCCATCGGGGTTGAGACGCGGCAACCCACAGACGTTGATTCGGCGCAATCAACCGATTTCCGCGTAGCTGCCACCATCCCAGCGGGTGTGGTTCCCGCGGCCCTGGGCGCCGGTGTGGCCGCCCCGATCATGACCGGTGCCATGGTGCCGGAGGGCGCCAACGCCGTGGTCCCCGTGGAACGGGCTGTGCCGGCCGCGTTCCTGTCGGAGGGAGACGTGGTGGAGTTGCCGGTTCCGCCGGCTGGCACCTTTGTCAGGGCTCAGGGCAGCGATGTGCGCCGGGGCAGTGTTGTGATCCCCGCCGGCACCCTGCTGAACGCTGCCCATCTGGGCCTGGCAGCGGCCTTGGGGTGCAGCACCCTCCCCTTGAGACGCCAGGTGCGGGTTCTCTTGCTGACAACGGGGGATGAGATCCTGGCACCCACAGGCAACCCCGAGGCGCTGCCCGCGGGCATGATCTTTGATGCCAATGAAACACTCCTGCGGGCCAGCCTGGCCCAGGCCTCGGTGGAGGTGGTCGACGCCGTCATTGTCCGGGATGATCCTGCGGCCCTGCTGCAGCTTCTGGACAGCCATGTTGGTGACGTGCCGGCCACGGACGGGGCAGGTGCGTCACGCTACGATCTGGTCCTTTCCGTGGGCGGAATCAGCGCCGGTGCCTTTGAAGTGGTGCGGCAGGCCCTGGGTGCCGCCTCAGCTGGTGCGGAATCCAACGCCGCCATGGAATTTGTTGCTGTGGGGTTGCAGCCCGGCGGCCCCCAGGCGTTGGGGACGTACAGGGGAGTGCCTTTCCTGGGCTTCCCGGGCAACCCCGTCAGTGCGTTTGTCTCCTTTGAACTTTTCCTGCGTCCGGCACTGTTCAGCCTGTTGGGAGCCCCGGCGCCACGCCAGCGCGTGGTGGCGGCCCTGGAACACGGCATCAGTTCGCCACCCGGCAAGCACCAGGTTCGGCGCGGTGTCTACTCCGGCCCGGAATTCGAATCGGCACCATCGGTGCGTGAGGTGGGCGGTGAGTCCTCGCATTTGCTGGGCTCCCTGGCCCAGGCCGACGCCTTGATTCATATCCCGGCCGGCGTCACCGAATTGCACCCCGGGGCAAAAGTGGAAGTATGGCTGTTGTGACTTCTTCTGAACAACCAAGCCTCACCCATTTACGCCAGGACGGCACAGCCCAGATGGTGGACGTTTCCGCCAAGGCCGTGACCACCCGCCAGGCCACGGCCACGGGCACCGTAACAACCACGGCTGCCGTGATGGAGCTCCTGGGCTCCGGCGGGCTCCCCAAGGGCGACGCCCTGGCCGTGGCCCGGGTGGCCGGCATCATGGGCGCCAAGAAGACCCCCGAGCTGATTCCCCTGTGCCACCCGCTGCCCATTTCCAAGGTCACGGTTGATTTTGAGCTCAGCGCCACAGCTGTGACGGTGCTGGCCACTGTGAAGACCCGCGGTGTGACGGGCGTGGAGATGGAAGCGTTGACGGCGGTCTCCGTGGCCGCACTGAGCGTGTACGACATGATCAAGGCCGTGGACAAGCACGCTGTCATCGCCAACATCCAGGTGCTGGCCAAAAGCGGCGGCAAAAGCGGCGACTGGGTGGCGGAAGCGGCCGTGGACAGTGCGAGTAAAGAAGCAGAGGGCAACGCATGAGCGCCTGCGAGCCAGGAACAACCTTGGGCGCGGCAGCTGTCATCATCGCCTCAACCCGGGCAGCCCTGGGCGTCTACCCGGACACCACCGGGCCCATCATCGCCGACTGGCTGGGTGAGCACGGCTTTGCGGCCATGCCCGCCCTGGTGGTGCCCGACGGCGCCCCCGTGGGAGCCGCGCTGCGGGCAGTGCTGACGCAACGTCCCGCCGTCGTCATTACCAGCGGCGGCACAGGACTCAGCCACGACGACCAAACACCCGAAATGACCCTCCCGCTGCTGGACCGGGAAATCCCCGGGATCATGGAGGCCATCCGCGCCGCGGGACTGGCCAAGACGCCCATGGCTGCCCTGAGCCGCGGGCACGCGGGCCTTGCCGGGCACACGTTGATAGTAAATTTGCCCGGCTCCCCGTCCGGGGTCATGGACGGACTCGCCGTGCTGGATCCCATCATCAAGCACCTCTGCGAACAGGTCGCAGGACACCATGGCCACTAACGTCGAGGTGGTCTCGGCCCAGTTGAGCGCCAGCCCCATCTCGGTTGACGCGGCCATCGCGGCCGTGGAATCCGAGGCAGCAGGGGCAGTTGTCACTTTCAGCGGGGTGGTGCGCAACCACGACGGCGGCAAGGACGTCACGCGCCTGAGCTACAGTGCCCACCCGCTCGCCCTGGGTGTGCTCAACGATGTGGTCCAGTCCGTGGCGCAGTCCACGGCGGACCCGGACGGCCACCCGGTGCGGGTCTGGGTGGCGCACAGGGTGGGCGCGCTGAACATTGGCGACCCCGCACTGGTGTGCGCCGTGGCCTCATCGCACCGGGCCGAGGCGTTTGAGCTGTGCTCAGCCCTCGTGGAGCGCATCAAGGCCGAGGTGCCCATTTGGAAGGAACAGTTCTTCAGCGACGGTTCTGTGGAGTGGGTGGGGGCCGGAAACGTCCCGGATCAGGGCCCGCCAGAAAACCAGTAGGCTTAAACCCATGAGTGAAATGCTGAAGGTGGCCGTGCTCGGTGCCAAGGGACGAATGGGAACGGCCGCCGTGGCGGCCATCAATGCGGCACAGGACATGGAACTGGTGGCCGCCCTGGGCCGGGCCGATTCCCTGGATGTGCTGCTGGAATCCGGCGCACAGGTGATTGTCGACCTGACAGTTCCGGACTCCACAGAGGCCAACATCCACTTTGCCGTGGCGCATGGCATCCATGCCGTGGTGGGAACCACCGGTTGGGACGCTGCCCGGCTGGCGTCGCTCTCTCAGCTGCTGGCCCAGCACCCCGAAACCGGTGTCCTGATTGCCCCCAACTTTGCTCTGGGCTCCGTGCTGGCAACCCGCTTTGCCGCCCAGGCCGCCCGCTACTTTGACTCCGTGGAGATCATTGAACTGCACCACCCCCGCAAGGTGGATGCGCCCTCCGGCACTGCCCTGCGCACTGCCCAGCTTGTGGCAGCGGCCCGCGCGGCGGCCGGAGTTGCTGATGCCCCGGATGCCACCGAAACCGAGCTTGACGGCGCCCGCGGGGCCTCCATTGACGGCATCCCGGTGCACAGCGTGCGCCTGGCCGGCCTGGTGGCGCACCAGGAAGTCCTCTTTGGCAGCCACGGCGAGGCGTTGACCATCCGCCACGACTCCTTCAACCACGAATCGTTCATGCCCGGCGTGCTGCTGGGTGTGCGCACAGTGGGCAGCCGGCCGGGCCTCACGGTGGGCCTTGACGGCTACATGGATTTGGACGGTTAGGACTGTGGCTGCGCTGAAAGTGTCTAAAACGAAAATCTGGGTAGCACTCATTTGCCTGCTGCTGGTCTTCTACATGGGAGTCATGGCCCAACGGGTTGTTTTCCTGTTGTCGGCCCCCGAACTCATTAGCAAGGTATTTGGTATTGCCTTGATCTTCATTGGATTCGTGGTGGCTTGGGCACTGATCAGCGAGATCCTGTTCGGTTCCCGCTCCGAACAGATGGCCAACATTCTGGAAGCCGAAGGTGGCTTGCCGGTGGATGATTTGCCCCGCACCCCGGGTGGCCGCATTGTTCGTGCGGCGGCAGATGCCGAATTTGAAAAGTACAAGGCGGAGGCCGAGGCCGCACCGGAGGACTGGCGGTCCTGGTTCAGGCTCTCCTGCGCCTACGACGCCTCAGGGGATAGGAAGCGTGCGCGCAAGGCCATGCGCGACGCCATCGTCTTGTTCCGCCAGCGCTAAGCCCATGGCCATCACAGTAAACCCCGCCGACGGCGTGGAGCTCGCCTACAACACGGCCGGGGAGGGGGTGCCCATCCTGCTGGTCCACGGCAGCGCCCTGAGCAAGGCCATCTGGCGTGGGTTTGGCTACACCAGGGCCCTGCGCGAGCGCTTCCAGGTCATCACCATGGACCTGCGCGGCCACGGCCTCAGCGGCAAACCCGCCATGCCCGCCGACTACGCCATGGACCTGCTCGTGGCCGACGCGCTGGCCGTGCTCGATGCCGCCGGGGCCCAACAGGCCCACTACGGGGGCTATTCGGTGGGTGCCCGGTTGGGTTTCTCCCTGGCCGTTGCCGCCCCGGAGCGCCTGCTGTCCCTGACCACTCTGGGCGGGACGTTCCGCATTCAACCGGGCAGCATTGGCCAGCTTTTCTTTGCCGAGTACGACGCCGCCCTTGCCTCAGGCGGCATGCCCGCCTTTGTGGCGGGCTGGGAAGCGCGAATGGGACGTCCGCTGGATACCCAAACCCGAGCAGCGTTCCTGGCCAATGATGCCCAGGCGTTGCTGGCATACTTCCGCCAGACCGAGGCGGACGCGCCGGTTCCGGAAGCGGATGTGGCAGCCATATCTGTGCCGGCCCTGCTCATGGCAGGCTCAGCCGATCCCGCCCGCGTGGCGGATTCGCGCCGGGCGGCGGAACTGATGTCCCAGGCCCGATTCGTTGAGTTGCCCGGCCGCAACCACGGCAGCACACTGGTTCCCGCTCAGCCGGTTCTTGACGAGTGGCTGCCCTTCCTGGAATCCTGCTAGCCGCCCGAAGACCCTATCGCAGCAATGGTCACTTTTTTGGCGACGCTATCGCAGTTCAGTGCGATAGCGTCCGCGAAAATCCAGCCATTGTTGCGATAGCGTCTGATGTCAGTCGGCCCCGGGCCGCAGCGGCGGTACTGCTGTGGGGGCCGAGCCGGGGGCCGGGCCGGGTGCCGGGTCCTCGCACGCGGCCAAAACGGCCGGGATCAGCGCCATCGACGCCGACCGGTAGCCCATGCTGGAGGGGTGGAAGCCGTCAATGGAAAACATGTCCCGCGGATCCGAGAGGAAGACCTGTCGCACTGCCCGCCCCAGCAGGACCGGGTGGGCGCCGGCTGCAGCCGCGGCCCTGAACTGGGCCGTTGCCAGCCGGCGGGACATTTGGCCGCCAAATTCACGCAACGGCGAAGGGAGTGAAGGAAGCGTGTCAAAGTCGGGGACGGTTCCCACCACCACCTGGCTGCCCAGGGCCTGCAGATTGGCGATGGCAAGCTCCAGGGATTTGATGGAATCGGAGAGGGGCACGTGATTTGTGAGGTCGTTTCCGCCCACAATGATCACAGTGACATCCGGCCCAAAACCGGCTGACAGCGTGGCAATCTGCCCCAGCACGGCAGACGTTTGGGCCCCCACTACGGCTATGGAGCGCAACTCCACTGCCCGGCCCGCATGATCGGCCAGGGCCAACGCCAAAATGGCGCCCACCGTGGCCTTGGGTGTGGTGGCGCCCAGACTGGCGGCCACGGAGTCGCCGGCAATGACCAGGCGCAACGGGTTCCCCAACTCGGGACGGTACACGGTGTCGGCGTCTGGACCATTATCGCCCAGGCGGTGCCCCACCGTCAGTTGGGCCGCGCGCCCCTCAGCCTTGAACAACAAGGCGATCCCGCCCACCGTTGCGGCGAGGCTGGCGGCCACGATGCCGCCAGCCACGGATGCTTTGCGCCACTGCGTGATTTCCATGCCGGATCCTCCTTGCAAGGAAGTATATTCCTGCTTCCACGTGTGCCAAGCAGTGAACAGCGTTGAACGAAAATGCCCAACAGCGGGTAACGTTTTAGCTATGTCTGTCTCTGATATCTCCCAGCGCCCCTTTGGAACCCTGGTGCCCGCAATGGTCACCCCTTTCACCGCCGACGGGGCAGTGGATTACAAGGCCGCGGGGGAGCTGGCCAACAAGCTGGTCGACGACGGCTGCGACGGCATCCTGGTCACCGGCACCACGGGTGAAACCTCCACCCTGACGGATGAAGAGAACCTGGGCATGTTCGCGGCCGTGATCGACGCCGTTGGCCACCGCGCCCGCGTCATTGCCGGCACCGGCACCAATGACACCCGCCACTCCATCAGCCTGTCCCAGCGCGCAGCCAAGCTGGACATTGACGGCCTGCTCATTGTGACTCCGTACTACAACAAGCCCAGCCAGGCCGGCATCCAAGCCCACTTTGAGGCCATCGCCAACTCCACCGACCTCCCCGTGATGCTGTACGACATTCCCGGCCGTGCAGGGGTGCCCATCCACACGGAAACCATCATCCGCCTGGCCGACCACCCGCGCATCACAGCGCTTAAGGACGCCAAGGCCGATTTCACCGAGACCAGCCGCGTGCTGGCCAACACGGACCTTGACGTTTACTCGGGCGACGACGGGCTGACGCTGCCGCTGATGGCCGCCGGCGCCGTCGGACTTGTCAGCGTGAGCGCCCACATTGCCCCGCAGCAGTTCCGCGCGCTGATTGACGCCGCAGAGGCAGGGGACTTTGTTACGGCACGCAAGATTCACTTTGAGCTGGATGCTGTCATTCGCGCCACCATGGGCCATGTGCAGGGCGCCGTGGCCGTCAAGCAAATTCTTAAGTGGCAGGGAATCCTGTCCAACTCGGTTGTCCGGTTGCCCCTGGTGGAGCCGGGCGAGGCCGAGATCGCCATGATCAAGGCTGACCTTGCGGAAGCTGGAATGGAATTCTAAACATGACTCAAATGACTGAGCCCGGACTGCGGACTCCGCCAGCCTTGGAGCCGGGGACGCTGCGGATTGTTCCGCTGGGCGGCATCGGCGAAATTGGCCGAAACATGACAGTCTTTGAAATGGACGGCAAACTGCTCATTGTTGACTGCGGCGTGCTCTTTCCCGAAGAGGACCAGCCCGGCGTCGACTTGATCCTGCCCGATTTCTCCTACATCGAGAACCGCCTGGACGACGTGGTGGGTGTGGTGCTCACCCACGGCCACGAGGACCATATTGGTGCTGTTCCGTACCTGCTGCGCCTGCGCAATGACATCCCCCTGATCGGCTCACAGCTGACCTTGGCGTTCATTGAAGCCAAGCTGACGGAGCACAGGATCAAGCCGTGGACCCTGACCGTCAAGGAGGAGCAGGTTGAGCAGCTGGGCCCGTTCCAGTGCGAGTTCATTGCCGTCAACCACTCCATCCCGGACGCCCTGGCCGTGTTCATCCGCACCGCTGGCGGCTCCGTGCTGCACACGGGCGACTTCAAGATGGACCAGCTGCCGCTGGATGGCCGCACCACTGACCTGCGCCACTTTGCCCGCTTGGGTGAGGAAGGCGTTGACCTGTTCCTGGTTGACTCCACCAATGCCGACGTCCCCGGCTTCACCACCAGCGAAGCCGAGATTGGGCCCACCCTTGAGGGTTTGTTTGGCAAGGCCAACAGGCGCATCATCGTAGCCAGCTTCTCCTCCCACGTGCACCGCGTCCAGCAGGTTCTCAACGCCGCCGTGGCGCACGACCGCAAGGTGGCCTTCGTGGGCCGCTCCATGGTTCGCAACATGGCCATCGCCGCCAAGCTGGGCTACCTGCACGTGCCCGCCGACGTCCTGGTGGACCTGAAGAACGTTGACAACTTGCCGGACAACAAGGTGGTCCTGATGTCCACCGGCTCCCAGGGCGAGCCCATGGCTGCGCTGTCCCGCATGGCCAACGGCGACCACAAGATTGCCGTGGGCAAGGGCGACACCGTCATCCTGGCCTCCTCCCTGATTCCGGGCAATGAGAACGCCGTGTTCCGGATCATCAACGGGCTCCTCAAGCGTGGTGCCGACGTCATCCACAAGGGCACGGCCAAGGTCCACGTTTCCGGCCATGCAGCCGCGGGCGAGTTGCTCTACTGCTACAACATCCTGACGCCCAAGAACGTCATGCCGGTGCACGGTGAAACCCGCCACCTGATCGCCAACGCCAACATCGCCATCGCCTCGGGCGTGCCGGCGGAAAACGTGTTGCTGACAGATGACGGCTCGGTCATTGACCTAAAAGACGGCGTTGCCCAAATTGTTGGCCAGGTCGAATGCGGCTTTGTTTACGTTGACGGCCACAGCGTTGGCGAGATCACCGATGCCGACTTGAAGGATCGCCGCGTGCTGGGCGATGAGGGCTTCATTTCCATCATCACAGTGGTGAACCGGGCCACCGGCAAGATTGTGTCCGGTCCGGACATCCATGCCCGCGGTGTTGCCGAAGACGATTCCGTGTTTGATGACATCAAGCCCAGGATTGCCGAAGCCCTCGAGGCAGCCGTCATGGCCAACTCCGACCACACCACCCACCAGCTCCAGCAGGTGGTGCGCCGGGTGATCGGCACCTGGGTCAACCGCAAGCTGCGCCGCCGCCCCATGATCATCCCGGTGGTCCTGGAGGCGTAGCCCGCCCCAACTATGACGCAGTTGTTGCTGAAAACTGTCCCGTTTTTGGCAACAACTGCGTCATAGTTGGTTAAGGCCAGAGTTCTTGGGCCAGACGGCGGGTCCCGACTCGCCGTTGTGCTTGCCACCACGACTGTTTGAGGCCCCAAATCCGCGCCCACACCTGCTGCGGGCGGTACCGTAGGGTGTATGGCGACTCGTTCTTCCCCCGCCCGTTCCTCCGCCGGTCAGAAGGGTGGCGCAGCTTCGCGCGCCCCCAAGACCACAAAGATGCCGGTGCCGCGCAGCAAACAACCAGCTCCCGAACCGGAGACCCACCACATTTGGCCCGTACGGATGGCGGTTGCCTTCTGGCAGGGTCTTGGGCATTTGATTGGCGGTGCCATCCGGCGCATGGGCACGGACATGAGCCAGATCCCCGCGCACGAGCGCCGTGACGGCTCGGGCCTGCTGTTCATTGTGCTGGCAACAGTCATTGCCACCTTCACCTGGTGGGGCCTGTCCGGGCCGCTGGCCGACGCACTGCGCGGAATCCTCGAAGGCACCTTTGGCTGGTTTGCCGCGATGCTGCCGCCCATGTTCCTGATTTTCTCCATCCTGGTGTTCCGCCAGCCCACCAATGTGCGCGCCAACAACCGGGTGGCCGTGGGCTTTGGCATCATGACGATCGCAGGCTGCGCCCTGGCCCACGTGGCCGGCGGCACCCCCAACATCAATGAGGGCTTCGACGGCGTCAGCGCGGCAGGCGGCATGGTGGGCCTGATCGCCGGCGCACCGCTGGTTGTCATCAGCCCCGTCCTGGCCGTCGTGTTTTACTCCGTCTTGGCCTTCACGAGCCTGCTGATCCTCACCAGTACCCCGGTGCTGCGCATCCCCTCACGCCTGCACTGGGTGTACGAACAACTCGTGGGTGTTTCCCCCGGCCGTGAACTGGACGCCGACGGCCATGACCAGAGCTACCTCTACGACCGCGAAAACCCGGCCAAGCCCAAGAAGCCGCGCGGCATGCGCGGGCGAAAAAAGGCGGCCGAGGACGACGATTTTGAGGATGTGCTGGGCACCGAAGCGTTCGCCACGGCGCTGGTTGACGCGGACGACGACGAAACTTTGGATTCGCCGTCGGCCGCCCCTTCCGTACGTCCCGGCGTCCGTCGGCCCACCCGCGACCAGCTGGCCGCCGACAAGATCAAGGCCCGCCAGGGGCTGCCCACCACCACCGACGTCTTTGACGTCCAGGAGTTCAATAGCGACGAGGCAGTCACGGCCGCCATCGGCATTGTGGGGGCCAACGCACTGCAGGGTGCCACGGTGGGTGCCATCCCCGCCCCGCCCATGGCCCCGCCCACGCCCATCCCGGCACGCTCGGAGCAACTCCAGCTTTCCGGCGATGTCACCTACACGCTGCCCGAATCGGACTTCCTGCCGGCAGGACCTCCCGGAAAGGAGGCTACGGAGGCCAACGACTCCGTGGTGGCGGCCCTGACGGACACCTTGAACCAGTTCAATGTGGACGCGGCCGTCACAGGCTTCAGCCGCGGACCCACGGTGACCCGCTACGAGATTGAGCTGGCCCCTGGCACCAAGGTTGAGCGTGTGACGGCCCTGAGCAAGAACATCTCCTACGCCGTGGCGTCCTCGGATGTGCGCATCCTGAGCCCCATCCCCGGCAAGAGCGCCATTGGCATTGAGATTCCCAACGCGGACAAGGAAATTGTTGTCCTGGGCGATGTGCTGCGCTCGGCCAACGCCCGCCGCACCGAACACCCCATGGTCATGGGCGTGGGCAAGGATGTGGAGGGTGGCTTTGTGGTGGCCAACCTGGCCAAGATGCCGCACCTTCTGGTTGCTGGTGCCACGGGTGCCGGAAAGTCATCCTTCGTGAACTCCATGATCGTCTCCATCTTGATGCGTGCCACCCCCGATGAGGTGCGTATGGTCATGGTGGACCCCAAGCGGGTGGAATTGACGGCGTATGAGGGTGTGCCCCACCTGATCACCCCCATCATCACCAACCCCAAGAAGGCTGCCGAGGCCCTGCAGTGGGTGGTGCGGGAAATGGACCAGCGCTATGACGATCTGGCCAACTACGGCTTCAAACACATTGACGAGTTCAACAAGGCTGTCAAGGCCGGCAAGGTGCACCCGCCCGTCGATTCCAAACGCATTGTGCGCCCGTACCCGTACCTTTTGGTCATTGTTGATGAGCTCGCTGACCTCATGATGGTTGCCCCGCGCGACGTGGAAGATTCCATTGTGCGCATCACCCAGCTTGCCCGTGCGGCAGGCATCCACCTGGTGCTGGCCACCCAGCGCCCCTCGGTGGATGTTGTGACGGGTCTGATCAAGGCCAATGTGCCCTCCCGCATGGCCTTCGCCACCTCCTCCGTGACGGACTCCCGCGTGGTCCTGGACCAGCCCGGTGCCGAAAAACTGTTGGGCCAGGGTGACGCGCTGTTCCTGCCCATGGGCCAGTCCAAGCCCATCCGTGTCCAGGGCGCCTGGGTCACCGAGGCGGAGATCAAGCGGGTGGTTGACCACGTCAAGGGCCAGCTGAAGGCCACGTACAGGACGGATGTTGCCGTCGAGGCGCCCAAGAAGGCCATTGAGGACGACATCGGCGATGACATGGACCTGCTGCTGCAGGCGACCGAACTGGTGGTGACCACGCAGTTCGGCTCAACGTCCATGCTGCAGCGCAAGCTGCGCGTGGGCTTTGCCAAGGCCGGTCGCCTCATGGACTTGCTGGAGTCGCGCGGCGTGGTGGGCCCCTCGGAGGGTTCCAAGGCTCGCGACGTGCTGGTCAAGCCTGATGACCTGGCCGTGACGCTGGCCGCCATCCGCGGCGACGAGCAGCTGGCGGGAGGGGCCGACGTCGAAAGTCCTGCAGATCCCATGGCTGCCGCACTGGCCGAGAACGCCAATGCCAACCACGGCTGGGGCGAGGACTTGGTGGCGGCGGACTTGGAGAATCGTCCGCAGGCCACCGAATATCACGACGGTGCCGATGGCGACGACGATGAGGGCGGCGAGGACGCATGGTCGTTGACTGGCCGGTAGCCCCAAGTTTTTCCTGGTCGAATGTTCTTGCAGGGGACTTAGCGGTTAGCCTTGCACAGTGACTGATACGGTGGCGCCTAGCCCTTCGAACTGGAATTTGCCCAACGCCTTGACGCTGCTGCGCATTGTGTTGGTGCCCTTCTTCATCTGGGCCTTTGTGGCCGACGGCGGCAACTACGGCCCCCTGCGCTGGCTGGCGGTTGCTCTCTTTGTGGTGGCGATTTACACTGACAAGCTCGACGGCGACATCGCCCGGGCGCGCGGGCTCATCACCAGCTTCGGCAAGATTGCCGATCCCATTGCGGACAAACTGCTGATTGGTTCTGCCCTGATCATGCTCTCCGCGGTGGGGGAGCTGTGGTGGTGGGTCACGATTGTGATGCTGGTGCGCGAAATCGGCATCACCCTGCTGCGTTTTGTGGTGATCCGCTATGGCGTGATGGCTGCATCCAAGGGCGGAAAGCTCAAGACAGTCATGCAGACGGTGGCCATCTTTGTGTACCTCCTGCCCATGACGCCGGCACACAGCTGGCTTTCGGTGATTGCCCTTGTCATCATGCTTGCGGCGCTGGCCGTCACAGTGGTGACGGGCGTTGACTATGTGGTGAAGGCGTGGCAATTACGCAGCGCCGGCCGTGATCGGGGTGCACTGAAGTGATGACCGGAACATCCCTGATGCAGCTGGTGGATGCAGCCGTTGCGGCGAACATCACTGTTGCCACCGCCGAGTCCCTCACGGGGGGCATGGTGGCGGCGACCCTGGTCCAGGTGCCGGGCGCCTCGGGAATGCTCCAAGGCGGTGTGATTGCCTACCAAAATGTGGTCAAGGAACGGCTCTTGGGGGTTCCGGCGTCGTTATTGGAAACCTTGGGAGCCGTGGACCCGCAGGTGGCCTGCGCCATGGCGCTGGGTGTTTGCGCGGCAACAGGATCCCGCGTGGGCATATCCACCACGGGGGTGGCCGGCCCGGAACCCCACCAAGGAAAGAATGTGGGCCACGTGTATATTGGCGTTGCCCTTGATGGTGAGGCGCTGTCCTACGAGTACCACTTCGACGGGGACCGGGAAATGATCAGAACCCAGGCCACCCAGGAGGCCATTTCCCTGCTTGAACAAGTTGTCAAGGCTGCCGGGGAACAAAAGTTGTAACCAGATAGTTAGTCATAGTGAACGCAAAGTGGTCCCATCCCCTTTAGGATGAGAACACCAAGCGGGCATCCCGCATCTGCTGGCAATCGCCGGCGGAGGCGAAACCCAATGAACTGTAGTGATTGAACTAGGAGTAAGGCGATACCCATGGTGAAGCAACCCGTATCCGTAAACGGCGTAGTGCGCTGGCGGGATGTGGGTTTGGCAGACGAGAAACCGCATCAGCCGAAGGAGCGCAAAATGGTGGTATTACGCCACGAAATTGGCGATGTCCTGCGAGATGTACGTCAACGCCAAGGCCGCACTCTGCGCGAAGTCTCACACAATGCGCGCGTTTCACTGGGCTACTTGAGTGAAGTGGAACGTGGACAAAAGGAAGCATCGAGCGAGCTGTTGTCTTCAATCTGCTCGGCCCTTGAAGTGCCGTTGTCCATCATGCTCCGTGAAGTGAGCGACCGTTTGGCCATTGCCGAAGGCGTGGCCGTGCCGGACACTGTTCCCCAGGAATTCTCGGCCCGCTATGGCAGGGACCTGAACCAGGAACTGTCCGAGGAATTGAGCAAGGGCCTCGTGTCCAACTCGTACTAGACGTGACTGCTTGGCCGCTGCTCTTTCGGTGAACGACGGCGGCAGATTAGAGAAGAACTGGATCCCACTAACGGTGGGGTCCAGTTTTTTCTTGGGCACGGACCGGGTGGTGGAGCTAGTTGAGGTATTCCTCGTTGAGTTTGGCCAGGGACGTGGCCAGTGCTCCCAGTTCAGCCTCATCCCAGTGGCTCAGGCGGGCGTGGAACAACGCCTGCCGCCGGCCTTGGACCAAGAGCAGCCTTTCCCTGCCGGGTTCGGTGAGGTCAATGAGCTGCGCCCGGCCATCCCCGGGGTCGTTTTCCTTCTGGACAAGTCCCAAACCCTGCAGGAACGTAACTTGGCGGCTCACCGACGGCTTGCCCACACCAATGCACTTGGCCAGCTCCGTCAGACGCATGGCGCCCTGGTGGAGTAGCACCGACAACAAGCCGTAGGCAGCAGGTTCCATATCCGGATGAACACTGCGGGTGAGCTCCTGGTTGATGGCCCGCGCCCGCCGCCACAAGAGGCTCAGCTGGGCATCCAGGGACTCCATGGCCGCAGCCTTCTCGGGGCTTAACGGCTGCTGTTCCGGTGTCGTCATGGTCCAAGTCTAAGCGCAGGACCCGCGGCGGACCGCGTGGTCCTGCCTGCGGGACATGCGAGAATAGGGGAGTGCGAGTAAGCGAATTTTGGCGATTGATGGATGAGGAATTCAGCCCCTCATATTCACGGGTTTTGGCCATGGATCTGGTGCTCAGTGGCGTGGGAGGGAATACCGCAATGGTAGCCCTGCGCGCCGGATTTGAGCCGAGGGAGATCTGGCTGGAGGTGTGCAAGATCCAGGATGTCCCGCCGTCGAGGTGGCTGGGACGGGACATTGCGCCCAAGGACTGATCGGGCCACCGCCTGCGCAGCACAATGACTAGTACAGGGAATCGACGACGCGCCACAGCGCCGAGAGCTTTTGTTCGAATTTCTATTCGATTGGCTCTATACTGGTAGTGGTGCTCGCGGCTGTGGGGACAGCAGAAAGTTCTCCACAATTTTCGGCACCGGACGCCTCAGAATAAGACAATGTCAGTGCCTTGAACTAGCGTTTAAGTATCGGAAGAGCCTGCAGGGCCGCTCCGCCAGCAGGGCGCCGGGAAACCGGCCAAAATTGTATGAGCAATGCATCAGACCACTAACCGTGCACTGGGCCAACGGCGCAGAGGCATGGAGCCGGAAACGGCACATAGGAAAGACCGAGGTGAATCATGGCCGCTCCCGCAGACCGTGAAAAAGCACTTGCAGCAGCACTTGCCCAGATTGACAAGCAATTTGGCAAAGGCTCCGTCATGCGTTTGGGCGACGACGTTCGTGCGCCCATTGAAGTGATCCCCACCGGGTCCATTGCCTTGGATGTGGCTCTGGGAATTGGCGGCCTGCCCCGCGGGCGCGTCGTTGAGATCTACGGACCGGAGTCCTCGGGTAAGACCACCCTTGCTCTGCATGCTGTTGCCAGTGCGCAGAAGCTTGGCGGCATTGCCGCGTTCATTGACGCCGAGCACGCCCTTGACCCCGACTACGCTGCCAAGCTCGGCGTTGACGTTGACGCGCTCCTGGTCTCCCAGCCGGACACGGGTGAGCAGGCCCTGGAAATCATGGACATGCTGATTGGTTCGGGCTCACTGGATGTCATTGTCATTGACTCCGTGGCCGCACTGGTGCCCCGCGCCGAAATTGAAGGCGACATGGGTGACAGTCACGTGGGTCTGCAGGCCCGCTTGATGAGCCAGGCGTTGCGTAAGATCACCGGCCGGTTGAGCCAGACCAAGACCACGGCCATTTTCATCAACCAGTTGCGTGAAAAGATTGGTGTCTTCTTCGGCAGCCCGGAAACCACCACAGGTGGCAAGGCGTTGAAGTTCTACGCATCCATCCGCATTGACGTCCGCCGCATTCAGACCTTGAAGGAGGGTGCCGACGCTGTGGGTAACCGCACCAAGGCCAAGGTCGTCAAGAACAAGATGGCCCCGCCCTTCAAGATTGCCGAATTCGACATCATCTATGGTGTTGGAATTTCGCGTGAGGGCGGCATCATCGACATGGGTGTCGAGCATGGCATCATCCGCAAGTCCGGTTCCTGGTACACCTACGACGGCGACCAGCTGGGGCAGGGCATGGAGAACTCCAGGCGGTTCCTCAAGGACAACCCCGAGCTGGCGGATGAACTTGAGCGCTTGATTAAGGCCAAGCTGGGTGTGGGTGTCACTGCCGAAGCGGCAGAGCCCGCAGCACCCAAGCTCAAGGCTGTTGACGGCTTCTAGGGGAGTTTGGTGAACAACGCCCGCCGCGCGCCGGAACTGGACCCCGATGCCAACCCGGCATCGGTGGCCAGGGCCATCGTGCTCCGCCAGCTGACCAATTCACCCAAGAGCCGCTTTCAGCTCAGCCAGAAGCTTGCCGAACGGCACATCCCGGAGGATGTGGCGGAGGCGGTGCTTGACAGATTTGTTGAGGTCAAGCTCATTGACGACGCCGAATTTGCCATGCTCTGGGTGCGCAGCAGGTCAATGTACAAATCCCTGTCACGGAATGCACTTCAACGCGAACTGATGGAGAAGGGCATCGCCGAGGAACTGGCTGCGGAGGCGCTGGAGCAGATAGATCCGGACACAGAGCGCAGCCAAGCCAAGGAACTGGTCCGGCGCAAGCTCAAGGGGTCCCTTGACCTGAGTGAGCGCTCCGCCCGTGAGACGTACACGCGGCGCTGGGTTGCCATGTTGGCCAGGAAGGGATTCAGCCCCTCACTGGCGTTTGCCATAGTTGCCGAGGTCATCGACGAGAGCGTTGTGGACGGCTAGGACCCAGCGTGTTGGGCCGGTGGCGGGCGCCTTAGAGGCGCCGGCGATCCGCCCGGCGCTGGCACCGGCTATGCTAGCGGCATATGAGTAAGCACCTGCTCCGAGTTCCCCGCTTCCTGGCCGTCACTGCGACGGCCGGGATTTTGCTGTTTTCGTGCGTCACGGCGATGCCTGCGCAGGCCGACGACGCCCCGCCCGGGGGATTCCCCAGCTGGAGCGATGTTCAAAACGCGAAGGGCAACGCCGCTGCTACGGCCACCGAGGTGGCCAAGATTTCGCAGTTGTTGGACGGTCTTGAAAGCGAAGCCGGCGAATTGGGTACTGCCGCCGTCAAGTCCGGTGCCGATTTTGCCCTCACGCAGCGCAAACTTGACGCTGCCACAGCCGAGGTAGGCATGCTCGGCGCACAGGCCAAGCGTGCTGCTGCGGAAGCTGCAGAGTATAAGTTGGATGCTGTTGCCGTGGCCGTTGAAAGCTACAAGAGCGGAGGGGCAGGACTGGGCCTGGTGGCCACCATCGCCGCCTTGGAATCTGCCGAATCCCTCAACGGCATGGACATGATGCAGCAGGTGGGTGAGAAGGCGGCGCGCAAGCAGATTCGTGCCACGGAATCGGCGGCCGCAGCGACAGCCCTTGAGGCAACACGAAAGAACGCCCAGGACGCCCAGCGCCAACTGGCCGCAGCTGCCGGAAACGCCCGGGATGCGGCGGTGGCAGCCCAAGCTGCGGTGACCAAGCAACTTGACGCCAAGAAAGCCCAAAGTACCACGCTCGTTGCCCAACTGGCCTCACTGAACAACACCTCCGCAGCCACCGAACAACAGTACCGGGACGGGCAGGACGCCCTGGCGGCCTACAACACAGCCCAGGCCGCCAAACGTGAGGCTGCTGCCGAGGCGGCCCGGCGCGCCGCCGCCCTCAAGCCACAACCCGTTGCCCCCAATCCCGCACCCAATCCCGGCGGCGGCAATCCGGCCCCCAAACCCGTGAAACCAGCCCCCGTCGACCCGGACCCCGACGACGGGTACATCCCCGTGGACGTGCTGCTCCCCAACATTCCCGGCGGTGCCGTCAATGATCCAGCGGGAGCGAAGGCCTACGCCTCCTCTCGGCTGGGTGCGTACGGGTGGGCGCCCAGCCAATTCCAGTGCCTGGTGCAACTGTGGGAGCGGGAATCGAATTGGCGCACGAATGCCACCAACCCCTACAGCGGGGCCTACGGCATTGCCCAGTCGCTGCCGCCTGGCAAGTACGCCTCCGCCGGTGCGGATTGGTTGACCAACTACCGGACACAGATCAACTGGGGCCTGGGCTACATTCAAAACCGCTATGGGTCACCGTGCGGAGCCTGGGGCCACTCGCAGTCGGTGGGCTGGTACTAGGCGCTTTTCCGGCTTGACTGCGCTTTGGCGGCTTGTGTGCGGTTGCTGTACCGCCCACAAGCCCCCAAACCGCAGATTCGCTGTTTTCGGGTGGACTGTCCCGTGTCACTGTGGCGGTTTGGTGGATAACAAGGCCAAGGTCTTAAGCTGTTCTGGTGAGCCTGACCCAAAACAGCGTTGATTCTTCCGCCCCCACCAGCACCACAACCAGTACCGCCGTCGAGAACGCAAGCGACGTTGGCGGGCGCCCCCGCACGTATCAAGTGCGCACCTACGGCTGCCAAATGAACGTCCACGACTCCGAGCGCATGGCTGGTTTGCTGGAAACCGCCGGCCTGGTGGCCGTGGAGGAAGCCGGACCCGGAAGCATCCTTGACGCCAACGGTGACGCGGTCCCTGATGTGGTGGTGTTCAACACCTGTGCCGTGCGTGAAAACGCCGACAACAAGCTCTACGGCAATCTGGGCATGCTGGCGCACATCAAGGAGATCAATCCAGGCATGCAAATCGCCGTGGGCGGCTGCCTGGCGCAGAAGGACCGGGACACCATCCAAAAGCGTGCCCCGTGGGTTGATGTGGTGTTTGGTACCCACAACGTGGGGGCGCTTCCGGTCCTACTGGAACGGGCACGCCACAACGCCGACGCCGAAATGGAGATTCTGGAGTCCCTGGAAGTCTTCCCATCCACCCTCCCCACCCGTCGAGACTCCGTGTACTCCGGCTGGGTCAGCATCTCCGTGGGCTGCAACAACACGTGCACCTTCTGCATTGTGCCGTCCCTGCGCGGCAAGGAACGCGACCGCCGCCCCGGCGAAATCCTGGCCGAAGTTCAGGCGCTGGTGGACGACGGCGCCATTGAGGTCACGCTGCTGGGCCAGAACGTGAACTCCTACGGCGTGGAATTTGGCGACCGGCTGGCGTTTGGCAAGCTGCTGCGCGCCTGCGGGCAGATCAAAGGCTTGGAACGCCTCCGCTTCACCAGCCCGCACCCGGCGGCATTCACCGATGACGTCATTGAAGCCATGGCCGAAACGCCCAACGTCATGCCACAGCTTCATATGCCGTTGCAGTCGGGCTCGGACAAGGTCCTCAAGGACATGCGGCGTTCCTACCGTTCGAACAAGTTCCTGGGCATTCTGGACAAAGTCCGCGAACTCATACCCAACGCGTCCATCTCCACCGACATCATCGTTGGCTTTCCCGGCGAGACAGAGGAGGACTTCCAGGCAACCCTGGACGTGGTGGAGAAGTCACGTTTTGCCACGGCGTTCACCTACCAATACTCACAGCGCCCCGGCACCCCGGCGGCAGACCTGCCCGGGCAACTGCCCAAGGAAGTCGTCCAGGAACGCTTCCTGCGACTGACAGCCCTGCAGGACAGGATTTCTGCCGAGGAAAATGCTGCCCAGATTGGCCGCGAGGTGGAAGTCATGGTCACAGCCACCTCCGGCCGCAAGGCAGCACAAACCAACAGGCTCTCCGGCCGTGCAAAAGATCAGCGCCTGGTCCATTTCAGCATTCCCGACGGGGCGCCAACACCACGCCCCGGGGATCTCGTCACCGTCACCATCACCGAGGCGGCCGCGTTCCATGTGGTGGCCGACCCCGCAACAGCGGCCGAGTACTCCCTGCGCCGTTCGCGCGCAGGGGATGCCTGGGACCTGGCGCAGGCGGAGTCCTGCGGCGTTCCCACCCCTGGCACGGCCGGTGGCGCCCGGCCGAAGGTCAGTCTGGGCATGCCGTCGCTGCAGGTTCGCACAGCGTGAGGGTGGAGGAAAAGGCGCTGCCGGTTGTCGCCGTCGTGGGCCCCACAGGATCGGGGAAGTCCGAGTTGGCCCTGCAATTGGCCGAACGCTTTGACGGTGAGGCCATCAACGCCGATTCCATGCAGTTCTACCGGGGCATGGATATTGGGACGGCCAAGCTGCCGCTGGAGCAGCGCCGTGGCATCCCGCACCACCTCATGGACTTCTTGACAGTCCGTGAAGACACCACCGTGGCCACTTTTCAGGACCTTGCCCGGGCCGCCATTGCAGAGGTCCGTTCCCGGGGGAAACTGCCCATTCTGGTGGGCGGATCCGGGCTTTACGTCCGGGCAGCATTGGACGTGCTGGAGTTTCCCGGCACCGACCCGGCTGTGCGGTTGGCCCTGGAAGCTGAGCTGGAACGTGTGGGCCTGGCCACCCTGGCCGCCCGCCTCGCCGAGGTGGATCCGGTCTCCGCGGCGCGCATCAGCGACGCCAAGCGCGTGGTGCGTGCTCTGGAGGTCCACGAATTGACCGGCCGCGCCTTCAGTTCCTTCATGCCTGAGCGCAAGTACTTTTCCCCTGCGGTGCAGATAGGCCTCAACGGCAATCGGGCCGAACTCCACGAGCGCCTGACCGGGCGTGTCCACGGCATGGTTGCCAGCGGCCTGCTCGAGGAGGTCCAGGCGCTCATCCCGCAAGGGTTGCGTGAGGGGCGCACGGCCCACAAGGCGCTGGGCTACCAGCAGTTCCTGCGGGTCCTGGACGGTGAATCCACGGTGGCTGCGGCCAGCGAGGAAACCATAGTTGCAACACGGCAATTTGCCCGCCGCCAAGTGACCTGGTTCCGCGCCGACCCCCGCGTGCAGTGGCTGGACTGGGCCCAGCCGGACGTGGGCGCAGCAGCAGCCCAGTTGGTGGCCCGAACAACCGAGGCCTGAGCTGGAGAGTTGTCGCCACTTGTTCAGTGCAGATCGCACCGTGCTTTAGTCTTGATCCATGACTGAAGCCACCACTTCCCTGACAGGCATGCGCTTTTCCAAAGGCCATGGAACCGGCAATGACTTTGTGTTGATGGCCGATCCCGACGGCTTGCACGAACTAGCACCGGAGCAGATTGCGGCCCTGTGCGATCGCCACCGCGGGATTGGCGGTGACGGTTTGATCCGTGCCGTGCGTTCCAAGCATGTCAGCGAGGGCGTCGCGTTGCTGGCCGTGCACCCAGCGGCCGAGTGGTTCATGGACTACAACAACGGCGACGGTACTCGCTCGGAAATGTGCGGCAACGGGGTGCGCGTCTTTGTCCACTTCCTGCTGACCCAGGGACTGGTGACGCTGGCGCCGGACGAGGAGCTGACCATTGGCACCCGGGCCGGAATCAAGGTGGTGTCACGGAGCGCCAACGGCTACCGGGTGGACATGGGCCCTTGGGCCTTCATCTTCCCCGAACAGGCGGCACAGGGCGGCTCCGATTCCTTGGTGGCCGCTGCCGGTCTGGAGGTGGACCGCCCGGCCCTGTCCATCAGCATGGGCAATCCGCATACGGTGGTGGCCCTTGCGGACATGAGCGAGCTGGCCGGCACCAAGCTGGGCGAGGCCCCCGTGGTCACCCCGGTTCCCCCGGACGGAACCAACGTTGAGTTTGTGGTGCCGGCCGAGCCCTTGGTGAGGGACGACGTCGGACACGTCAGCATGCGCGTCCACGAGCGTGGCGTGGGGGAGACCTTGTCCTGCGGCACGGGAGCGTGCGCGGCCGCTGCCGCCATCCGCTTCTGGGCAGGCGCCGAAGCCCCGGATACCTGGACCGTTGCCGTGCCCGGCGGCGAGGTGGGCGTGCGGTTCTTCGCCGGTGCAAAAGGACGCGAGCACGTTGAACTGAGCGGGCCCGCCGTCATCGTGGCGGAAGGCGTCATTGCCTAGCGCCAGCTCTACCCAAGCAGAGCGGCAGCATTGAGACGCGAAGAGGCCCTGCCCCTGACGGGCACGGCCTCTTCGCGCAACAGATTCCGGCAGCTACGGCTTGGTGCGGGTGACGCGCAAAATCCTGAACGCCTTGTTGGTGGAGTCGCGGGCCACGGTGAACCCGGCGTCGGGGAACTGTTCGGTCAGTTCGGTGGTCAGCCAGCGCTGCAGCGAATCCGAGCCCAGGTTCTTTTGAACCACCAGGTACGCGGTGCCGTTGTGGGCCAGACGCGGCAGCCACATCAGCAGGATCGAATGCAGTTCCGCTTTGCCCACGCGGATGGGCGGGTTGGACCAGATGGTGTTGAAGCGCACATCCGGCTCGACCGCGTCCGGGGTGGAGGCGCGGACGTTGTCCAGGCCAAGGGCCTTGGCGTTGTCAATGGTCAGCTCGATGGAGCGCTCATTGACGTCCACGGCGTAGACGGTTGCTGCGGGGGAGTGCAGGGCCAGACTCAGCGCGATAGGGCCCCAGCCGCAACCAATGTCCAGCAGATTGCCTGCGGCGGCGGGCGGCGGCGCCTCGGAGAGCAGAATGGTGGTGCCCTTGTCCACCCCGTCGGGGCTGAAGATGCCCCCCGCTGTTTGCAATTGACGTGTTGCACCGACCAAAACCACGCTGAGGGGTCGGCGTTTCATCGGTGTTGACGGTTGTGAACTGAAATAGTGATCTGCACCCTGAGTACCCATAGTCATGCCAGATTAGTGCGAATTCGCGCGTTTGTGTATCTAGGCGCGCCTAAGCGCCACCGGGAGCGGTGCTGGCTTATCCACAAGCTCTGGGCTGAAAAGGTGTGAGTGTGGGCGGCCGCGACTACGATTGAGGGTAAGCGTCTATGAGGAGAATATGTCCAACGCATCTGCACACACTGGTTCCGACAATAACGAGCTGCCCGACGGCGGCAAGAACGGGACACCTTCGCAAAAGTCCGGCCAAGGTGGCACGGATCTATCGGTTGCCGAGATTGAAGCCGTCATTGAACGGATCTTGGCGAAGGACGCGGCAACAAGCCGTGCCGTGCGTGCCGACAGCGAGTTGGATGCCCAGGATCCTCATGGCGGCACTCCCGCCACGCGGCCCCTGGGCGGGCAGGCCCAGGCCGTATCCACCCTTGACTTCCAACACAGCAGTTTTGACGGTGCCCAGGAAGAACTTGCTGAGCGCAACGCCCTGCGCCGTCGCTCAGGGCTGTCCACGGAACTTGAAGACGTCACAGAGGTGGAATACCGCCAGTTGCGGTTGGAGCGCGTTGTCTTGGCCGGACTGTGGTCCCAAGGCACCATGGCCGACGCCGAGAACTCCCTTCGCGAGCTGGCGGCACTCGCCGAAACGGCCGGCTCCGAGGTGCTCGACGGAATGGTGCAGCGCCGTGCCAAGCCGGACCCGGCCACCTACCTTGGCACCGGCAAGGCCCAAGAACTCAAGGAAATTGTCCAGGCCACGGGCGCGGACACCGTGATCATTGACGGCGACCTGGCCCCGTCCCAGCGGCGTACCCTGGAAGAAGTTGTCAAGGTCAAGGTCATTGACAGGACAGCCCTGATCCTGGATATCTTCGCCCAGCACGCAAAGTCACGTGAAGGTCGGGCCCAGGTTGAACTGGCCCAAATGGAATACCTGCTGCCGCGCCTGCGTGGCTGGGGCGAGTCCATGTCCCGCCAGGCTGGTGGCCGTGTGGGCGCCGCCGGCGGTGGCATTGGTTCCCGTGGACCCGGTGAAACCAAGATGGAGCTGGACAGGCGAAAAATTCGCACCAAGATGGCCAAGCTGCGCCGGGAGATTGCCGCCATGAAGCCGGCACGCGAAACCAAGCGTGCCAACCGCAAGCGCAACAACGTGCCCTCGGTGGCCATTGCCGGTTACACCAATGCCGGAAAGTCGTCCCTGCTGAACCGTCTCACCGATGCCGGCGTATTGGTAGAAAATGCCTTGTTCGCCACCTTGGATCCCACAGTGCGCAAGACCGAGACGGCCGACGGCCTGGGCTACACACTGGTGGACACCGTTGGGTTTGTGCGTTCGCTGCCCACCCAGTTGGTTGAAGCCTTCCGCTCCACTTTGGAGGAGGTGGCGGACGCAGACTTGATCCTGCACATTGTGGACGCCTCCCACCCCGATCCCGAGGGGCAGATTGCTGCCGTTCGAACAGTCTTCGCCGAAGTCGATGCGCTGAAGATCCCTGAGCTGATCATCTTGAACAAGGGGGACATCGCCGATCCTTTTGTGGTGGAACGGCTGCGCCAGCACGAGGCCAACACTGTAGTGGTTTCCGCCCGAACGGGGCAAGGCATCGAAGAGCTGCTCCAGGCCATCAGCGAGGGAATTCCGCACCCCAGCGTCACCTTGACGCTGCTGATCCCCTACGACCGCGGCGATGTTTTGAACAAGTTACACCGCTCCGACGCCGAGATCATCACGCTGGAGCACGGCGAGCACGGAACTGTGGCCCACGTCCGGGTCCGCGAAGACCTGGCAGCCGAGGTTGAACCGTTTGTCCAACATGGCTGACAGTGAATTTTCGCAACAAGCACTGGAACTTCTGGACAGGGCTGTGGAAGCCATGGGCGGCCAACGCCGTGATGGCCAGCATGAGATGGTGCGCCGTGTGGTGGGCGCCATTGAAAGCGGCGACCACCTGTTGGTGCAGGCCGGAACAGGCACGGGAAAATCGCTTGCCTATCTGATCCCGCTGATTGTCAATGCCCTCACCAGTGACAAGCCGGCAGTGGTGGCCACGGCCACCCTGGCGCTGCAGGCCCAGATTGTGGGCCGTGATGTGCCGCGCCTGCTCGCTGCCCTGGAACCTCTCCTGCCGCGCGCCATTGATGTTGCCCTGGTCAAAGGCCGCAGCAACTACGTGTGCAAGCAGAAGCTGGGTGGCGGTTTCCCCTCCGAGGACACCGGCGAAGGCGCCTTGTTCACGCTCGGAGAAGATTCATCCGTCAACCATTTGCCGGGGGCTGCCACCGGCCCCACATCTCAGCTGGGGAGGGAGGTGGTGCGGCTTCGTGAGTGGGCGCAGGACACCGACACCGGTGATCGGGACGAGCTGGTCCCCGGCGTGACCGATAAGGCCTGGCGGCAGGTGTCAGTGACCTCCATGGAATGCCTGGGGGCGCAAAAGTGCCCGCTGGCCACCGAATGCTTCTCGGAATTGGCACGCGCCCGCGGCGCCGAGGCTGACATTGTGGTGACCAACCACGCCATGCTGGCCATCAGCGCGTTCGAAGGTATTGCGGTCCTGCCCGATTACGACGTGGTGGTGGTGGATGAGGCCCACGAATTGCAGGACCGTGTCACCGGCGCAGTCACGGGACAGCTCTCGGTGCAAATGGTGCAGGCAGCGGCCTCCAGCACCCGCAAGCACACGGCGGTTTCCGTTGACGCCATTCACGCCAGCGCGGCAGCCCTTGACCTGGCCTTCGCCGGCACGGCAGAGGGGCTGCTGCCCAATGGCCTGAACCCAACCCAAAGCCAAGCAATTGAACAAGTGCGTGACGCCGTGCGGGCGGCACTCTCGGATTCCAAGCCCGAAGGCAACGCTGCCGTGGACGGGGGCCGTTCCATTGCCCGGGCCCGGCTGAACCTGATCTTCGACCTGTGCGAGCGGTTGTTGGCCGCCGCTGATGCCCGAGAGGTGGTGTGGGCCTCACGGCCGGGGAGCTTCACCCCGGGCAAGGGCTACCAGAAGGCCGACGACGGCGAGCCGGCCGTCATCAACATTGCACCGCTCAGTGTGGCCATGAAGCTGCGCGAGGGCTTGTTCGCCGACCGCACAGTGGTGCTGACCTCGGCAACCTTGGCCATTGGCGAGTCTTTCCAGGCAACGGCAGGCGGACTGGGCCTCTTGGGCCCCAACGCACCCTCCTGGACGGGGGCCGACGTCGGCTCTCCCTTTGACTACCCCAAGCAAGGCATGCTGTATGTGGCGGCACATCTGCAAAAACCGGGTTTTGGCATGTCAGCGGAGCAACTGGATGAACTTGCTGCGCTGATCACCGCCGCCGGCGGCGGAACGTTGGCGCTGTTCTCGTCGCGGCGTGCAGCCGAAGACGCTGCAGAGAAACTGCGCAAGAAACTCTCCGTCAAGATTTTGTGCCAGGGCGATTCCTCCATGGCCGGGCTCATCAAGGAATTTGCCGATGAACCGGACACCTGCCTGTTCGGCACCATGTCACTGTGGCAGGGTGTTGACGTGCAGGGTGCCTCCTGCCGGCTGGTGGTCATTGACAGGATTCCGTTCCCACGCCCGGATGACCCCTTGGTGACAGCTAGGGCCCGTGCGGTTGCGCAAAGCGGTGGCGACGGTTTCATCGCCATCTCCGCCACCCACGCAGCCGTGCGGCTGGCCCAGGGTGTGGGGCGCCTGATCCGCTCCAGCGCCGACAGGGGAGTCGTGGCAGTGCTCGATTCACGCCTGGCCAACGCCAGCTACGGCGGGTTCCTGCGCGCAGCCCTCCCGCCGTTCTGGGCCACCAAGGACCGTGCCGTGGCTCTGGCTGCCCTGGAACGGCTCTCCGGCAAATAACGCCAAGGGCCAGGAACGGGTATTTTTGTAGGCTACGTAAAGGAGACACCAAAGGCCCCAAGCGCTCCCACTGCTCGCAAGCTCGCAGCGGGGCCCTCGCGCTCGTGGGCCCAGCCCGCGGCCGACGTGTCGGATAGTAGCCGGAAAATACCCGTTCCTGGCCCTCAGGAACAATGAATCCGTATGCGTGTTATTTGGCGCGCCTAGAGGCTGCGGAGCACCGAGACTACTTTGCCCATGATGGTGGCGTGGTCGCCCAAGATGGGTTCGTAGCGTGTGTTCTGGGGCAGTAGCCAGGTGTGGCCGTCGCGCTGGCGGAAGGTCTTCACTGTGGCTTCATCGTCCAGAAGTGCTGCCACAATGTCGCCGTTGTTGGCTGTTTGCTGTTGCCGCACCACAACCCAGTCGCCGTCGCAGATTGCGGCGTCGATCATGGAATCGCCCTGGACCTTGAGCATGAACAGCTCACCGCTGCCCACAATCTGCCGTGGCAACGGCATAATGTCATCCACCGACTGGTCGGCCAAGATGGGCCCGCCGGCTGCGATGCGTCCCACGAGCGGAACAAAAGCAGTGTCCGAGGAACTGCTGAGCTCGGCAAAGTTGAGCCCGTTGGAGCTGCGCAACTTTGACGGGGCGCTGACGCCCTCGATTTCCACCTCGCCGTTGTCCAGAACCAGCGGAATCAAGACTTCCATGGCACGGGGACGTTTGGGATCCCTGCGCAAATAGCCATGGCGCTCAAGCTGCGTCAATTGGTGTGTGACGCTGGAAAGACTGGCCAGCCCCACGGAGTCGCCAATTTCACGCATGGAGGGCGGGTAGCCCTTGTCGGCAATGGAGCGCTGGATGCACTCGAGGATCTTTTTCTGCCGAACGGTCAACCCCTTCATGCCAGCGCGGCTGGGCGCTTGGGGGATGCGGTGCGGAGGTTCTTGAAGCGCCATGGTTCCGGGTCCTTTCTTGGCTGCCCTGAACAATGTCAGTGCCTGCTGGTGGACTGCATCTAGCGGCTAATCCTTGTAATCCAAGTTTAAGCCACAAGGCGGGCAATTTCAAACATTTGTTCTATCAACCCTTGGCAAGTGTCGTCTATAGATGCTAAAACTGTACTAGTAGCAAATTAGAACATACGTTCTATCGAAGATATGAAGCGTGGAATTTCGATCCAGTCGGCAGGTGTGGCCAAGGATCCAGATCCACGGTGAAAGGACGAGAAGTCATGAATGCAATGGTTATCTCCGCAGGAACTCTCAGCAGTACACCCAAGGGCTTGTTTGGCGGCAGCGGTGCCAGTCACCGGCCGCATCAGCTCCCGCTGGCGGCGGCGCCTGTCAAGCTTACTTTGACGCGCAGGGGCAGGCTGGTGCTCTTTGGTCTTCCGGCCCTGGTGGCCTCATCGATCCTGGTCTTTGTGGCGCTGGCCATTGTTTTCAGCTCGCTGGCGAGCCCGGCCCATGCGGGAGTGGAAAACATGGCCGTCGACATGGACAACTATGCGCATTCCGTGACAGTTCTTCAGGGTGACAGCCTGTGGAGTATCGCCGGAGCCACCAATCCGAATCGGGATGTCCGGGACGTGGTTCGTGAAATTGTTGCCCTGAATGAGTTGGGCACGGGCGTACTGCAGGCCGGCCAGCGCCTGTTCGTTCCCATCCCGAAGTAGAACACTACTGGACGGCAAGCCCACAAGACTTGCCCCAACGGTTCGGGTGAGGTGTCCGCATACTGTCACCGTTTCGGAAATTTCAGACGCTGGCAATTAAGCTGGTGTCATGGATCAGTTTGAACGCTTAGGTCAATTGCCACTCCGCGACGATCTGCGCGGACTGCATCCCTACGGCGCCCCGCAACTTGACGTTCCCGTGCTGTTGAACGTCAATGAAAACACCTTTGGCGTCCCGGCAGATGCCAAAGAGGCTATCTTGGCTGCTGTGGCCAGGGAACTTGAAGGCCTCAACAGGTACCCCGACAGGGAATTCACCACACTCCGCCAGGAATTGGCGGCGTATTTGGGCCACGGTCTCAATGAAGACAACCTGTGGGCCGCAAACGGTTCCAATGAAGTGCTGCAGCAGATCCTCCAGGCATTTGGCGGACCGGGACGCACCGCCCTGGGATTCCCGCCCACATACTCCATGTACCCCTTGCTGGCCAGTGGCACGGGAACGGGGTACCTTGCCGGCTTGCGCGAGCAAGACTACAGCTTGTCCGCGGCATCGGCCGCGGATCAAGTGCGTGCGGCCGCCCCGAACATTGTCTTCCTCTGCTCGCCCAACAATCCCACTGGAACGGCCCTCGGCCTTGACGTGGTGGAGGCTGTTTATGCAGCAGGTGAAGCATCGCAGTGCATCGTCATTGTTGATGAGGCTTATGCAGAATTTGCGCACACAGGAACCGCCAGTGCCCTGAGCCTGCTGGAAGGCCGGCCCCGCCTGGTGGTTTCACGGACCATGAGCAAGGCGTTTGCCTTGGCTGGTGCGCGTCTCGGCTATCTCGCAGCGGCGCCGGAAGTCACCGACGCGCTCCGTTTGGTGCGCCTGCCTTATCACCTGTCGGCCATCACCCAGGCTACCGCCGTCGCGGCCCTGCGCACCTCAACATCCCTGCTGGCCAATGTGGAGGCCATCAAGGTTCAACGGGACCGGATCGTCACGGAGCTGACAAACCTGGGACTTTCCCCGGCCCCCTCGGACTCAAACTTTGTCTTCTTTGGCGGGCTGGAGAACCCCCAGGCCGTCTGGAAAGCCTTGTTGGCCAACGGAGTGTTGATTCGCGACGTCGGAATTCCCGGTCACCTGCGCGTGACCGCTGGAACCGAAGCAGAAACAACTGCTTTCCTCAACGGGCTGCGCGCCATCCTGGCCGGCTAGTCCCAGATGCGGACAACGCTGCCATGCCGGGCACCGGCGGCATCGCAGCGGACTGTTTTGGGCATAACCATGCCTTCTCTCCTAAACTGGTGTCATACAGAGAAAAGTTCGCGAGCCCAGCCCTGCCCTGCGTCGCCAAGGGCAAGGGGGCGCGTACACAAACCAAAGGACTTGTGCAATGACTGAGAACAGCCCGCAGCCCGGCCAGGGACGCACAGCCCGTTTGGAACGAGTAACCAGCGAGTCCAGCGTGTTGGTGGAAATCAACCTGGACGGCACCGGTGTTTCCACGATTGACACCTCAGTCCCGTTCTACGACCACATGCTGACAGCCCTGTCCAAGCACTCGCTGATCGACATGAACATTAAGGCCACCGGCGACACGCACATTGACGCGCACCACACGGTGGAAGATGTGGCCATTTCCTTCGGTGAGGTCCTGAAGGAAGCCTTGGGGAACAAGGCGGGCATCCGCCGCTTCGGCGAAGCCACCATCCCGCTGGATGAGGCGCTGGCCAATGCAGTCGTGGATGTTTCCGGCCGACCCTACCTGGTTCATGGTGGCGAGCCCGCAGGCCAGGAATATCACCTGATCGGCGGACACTTCACAGGATCTTTGACCCGCCACGTTTTTGAAGCCATCACCTTGCACGCACAAATTTGCCTGCACATGACTGTCATTGCCGGCCGCGATCCGCACCACATTGTTGAGGCCCAGTTCAAGGCCTTTGCCCGGGCCCTGCGTTCAGCCATTGAATCAGATCCCCGCGTTACAGGAATTCCGTCCACGAAGGGCCTTTTGTGAGCTCCGCAACCACCCTGCCAGCAGGAGAAAATAAGCCCACGGTCACTGTCCTCGACTACGGTTCAGGCAATGTGCGCTCCGCCGTACGCGCCTTGGAACGGGCAGGCGCCACGGTTAAACTCAGTGCCAAGGCCGAGGACGTGTTGAACGCCGACGGCCTGGTGGTGCCGGGAGTGGGTGCCTTCGGTTCGGTCATGAAGGAACTCAAAAACGTTGATGCGTTGCGCATGATCGGACGCCGTGTGGCCGGAGGCCGCGCCGTTCTGGGTATTTGTGTAGGCATGCAGGTGCTTTTTGACGCAGGATTCGAGCACGGCGTCCACGAAGAAGGCATGGGGGAGTGGCCAGGAACAGTTGAGCTGCTGCCAGCCCCTGTTGTCCCGCACATGGGGTGGAATACGGTTCAGGCGCCCGAAGGTTCCATGTTGTTTGACGGCGTTGAAAACGAGCGTTTCTACTTTGTGCACTCCTATGGTGTGCAGAAATGGGACTTTGAAGTACTCCAGCCGAAGATGCGTCCACCCATGGTCACGTGGTCGGAGCACGGTGCGCCCTTCATTGCCGCGGTTGAAAACGGACCGCTGTGCGCAACCCAGTTCCACCCGGAAAAGTCGGGCGATGCTGGTGCACGCCTGCTGCGCAACTGGGTCTTGTCACTGAACAAGGCGGCCAAATAATGTGGTCCTTGCTTTTGATGGGTTTGGCGGGGCTGCTCATTGGCGGCGCCTACACGTTCTACCAGCAGAAAACTGCCCGATGGATACCCATCAGCTTTGCCGTATTGGCGGCCATGTCGCTCGTGGCCGCCTACATGTTCACCCAGTGAGTGCCGGCGTTTAGCCCGGCGCACACACGCTCCACTTCACATTCGCAAGTACTAGTCACGTTGAGGACCCCATGACCACCCCCATTTTGGAATTGCTGCCCGCGGTCGACATCGTAGATGGACAGGCGGTTCGTCTGGTTCAGGGCGAGGCCGGATCTGAGACCGGCTACGGTTCGCCGCTCGAGGCCGCCCTCAACTGGCAGAACGACGGCGCCGAATGGGTTCACCTCGTGGACCTTGACGCCGCGTTCGGCCGCGGCTCCAACGTGCACCTGCTGCGCGAGATGGTGGCGGCCCTGGACATCAAGGTTGAGCTGTCCGGCGGACTCCGCGATGACGCTTCCCTGGAAGCCGCCCTGGAATTGGGTGTGGGCCGGGTCAACCTCGGCACGGCAGCACTGGAAAACCCCGAGTGGACCGCCAGGGTCATCGACAGATTTGGTGACAAGATCGCCGTGGGCTTGGATGTCCGTGGCACCACCCTGGCCGGACGGGGCTGGACCAAGGAGGGTGGCGATATTTGGGAGGTCTTGGCCCGCCTGGAAGACGCCGGCTGTGCCCGTTACGTCGTCACCGACGTCACCAAGGACGGTACCCTGCGCGGCCCCAACGTTGAACTGCTGCGTGAAATGTGCACCCGCACCGCCAAGCCCGTGGTGGCCTCGGGCGGCATTTCCAGCCTTGAAGACCTCCGTGTGTTGCGCGAGCTCGTGGGCGAGGGAGTTGAAGGAGCCATCATCGGCAAGGCCCTCTACTCCGGCCAGTTCACCCTGCCGCAGGCCCTTGACGTGGCCGGCCGCCGCTAATTCATGACCGAGATGCCCAAGAAGCAGCTGCCCGGCCACATTGCCCAAGCCTTGGCCGGTGCCGGCGGATCCACGGATTCGGCCGGGCAGCCGTGGGCTGGGCGGGAGCTGCCTGCACAGGAAAAGTACCACAACTTTGACGCTGACGACGGCGCCATGGACACCGGTTTCGCTGCCGCCATGGAGGCACTGGCCGCAGGTTCAGGTACTGAAGCGCAGGTCATAGCCGCCCTGGCGCAGGCCCGTGTCTTCATCCCCATTGTTGCTCAGCTCGCCGAGCACACAGTAGGGGAGAACGGCCTGGTGTCCGACAAGGAATCGGACATGGCCCTGGTGACCTTGCAGGGACCCGACGGGCGCCGGGTGCTGCCGGCATTCACGCATGCCCAAGCCCTTACACAATGGCACCCCGAGGCTCGGCCCGTTGCCGTGTATGCGGCCCGGGCAGCGTTGTCTGCCGTCGCGGAGGACGCTCAGCTGATGGTGCTGGACCCTGGCTCGGAGCGGCCCTTTGTGATCCGCCGCCCAGCAATGTGGGCGTTGGCCCAACAGCAGACATGGCTGCCCAGTTACGCTGACGCGGCAGTGCAAAATGTTCTGGCCCAATCTGTGTCGGCTCTTGGTAACAGTGCCGTGGTGGACATTTCCGCCAGCGTTGGCCAGGGCATAGAATCCCAGTGGCGCAAAAAATCCTCAGCCCACGGTCAGTTGGTCAAGGGCGGGGGAACCGGCCCGGAGCTGTGTGTCACCATCACGCTGTTGCCCGGGCTTGACCAGCCCGCTGTGAACGATCTGCTAGCCCAATTGCAGGAAAACTGGGCAGCCAACGAGTACTTTGCCCACGCCGTTGATTCGATCCAAATTCGTCTGCGTCACCCACACCCACGTACCTAAACCCTCACAAAGCACCTCGATGCGCTCTTGTGATGGATCACAAGAGAGAAGTCACTACAGTGAATTTTGCCGCCTACCGCGAAGTCCTCGCGGTTGGATCCGTGCGCCGGCTGCTGATTATCGCCATGTTTGCGCGCATTCCCCACGCAGCAGCCGGTGTCCTCCTGACGCTGCACGTGGTGCAGTCCATGGGGCTCAGCTACGCCGCTGCGGGTACAGTCGCCGCGGCCATCACCATAGGCATGGCCATCGGGGCGCCGTGGCGGGGACGGTTGGTGGACATTCACGGGCTGCGGCGGGCTCTGGTTCCGTCGGTCATAGCTGAGGCTGTGGTTTGGGGCACGGCGCCATTCCTGACTTTTCAGCTACTGGTGCTGGCCGCATTCATCGGCGGACTCTTTGCCGTCCCCATATTCTCAGTGGTCCGCCAGGCGCTCAGCGTCATGGTTCCCACAGAGCAGCGCCGCACGGCGTACGCACTAGACTCCATGGGCGGCGAAATTACTTTCATGATCGGCCCCGCTGCCGGTGTCATGCTGGCCACGAACAACACAGTGCTGGGATTGATCATCATCGGTGTCAGTGCCTCCCTGGCCGGCATCTTCCTGATGTGGTTCAACCCGCCAACCCGGACGGGTCAAAAAGGTTCCTATGTGGCTGTCGAGAGTGCAGGTGAGCAGCCATACGATGCTGTAGAAGATGCCAAAACCCCTGACCTAGCCGGTGAGAACTTTCTGCTGCGTTTCTGGGGCAAGTCCCGCCACAACCTTCGCTGGGTCAACATTGCCGTGCTGGCCATTCTGGGCACGTCCCTGGGTGCCGGACTGGTCCTGTCGGGTGTGAATGTGGGCATGGTGGCCCTCATGGAACACAACGACAGCACCAGCGAATTGGGTATTGTCTTCCTTTTCTGGTGTGGCGCCTCAATTCTGGGCGGCATCGTCTATGGCGCCCTCAAGAAATCGGTCAACCCCTTGTGGCTGCTCATGGCTATGGCAGTGCTCGTCATCCCCATGGGCTTTGCCACCAACGCCTGGACCTTGGGCCTGCTGTCCATCCTGCCGGGTTTGCTGTGTGCCCCGGTCCTGACCTCGAGCGCCGAGCACATCGCGGACCTGGTGACGGAGAAGCGTCGCGGCGAAGCCATGGGCATGTACGGCTCCTCCATGACCATTGGCAGTGCCATGGGCTCACCCTTTGCCGGTGCCATGATCGATGACGTTGGCCCCTGGGCTGGGTTCGCCATTGTTGGCTTCATTTGTGCCGTGCTGGCCGTTGTGGGCTTGATCGCCATGGCTATCTACCGCCGCCGCAGCGCCCGCCTGGCGCAGCCAGTGATCGAAGAGCCACCTGTGGCCGCGGCTTCCGATCCAGTGCAGGAGCAGGGTGTCCCGGAGACTTCGCTCTCCAGCCACGCTGACAAGCCGACGGAGGCCGACGACGGACCCGGCCGCGGCGGGCGCGATGACGTGGACGACCTCGACGAGTTGCTGGGCGAACGGGACTCTGTGTAGAGCAGCTCACCCATTAACGCCGAACGGGCAGTCGTTGTTGATGTTTTTGTAAAACATCAACAACGACTGCCCGTTCGATTCCCAGGGAGTCGTTGTTGGGCCCACGCGCCCGAGGGGCCCCAAGCCAAGACGCGCCAGCGGCTTGTCTTGGGGAGGGCGTGGGGACTAGTTGACAGCTCCCGTGTACTTTTCGCCCGGGCCCTTGCCCGGAGCGTCCGGAATGATGGAGGCTTCGCGGAAGGCGAGCTGCAGTGAACGCAGGCCGTCGCGCAAGGGTCCGGCGTGCTGGCTACCGATTTCCGGGGCCGCTGCCGTGACAAAGCCGGCCAGGGCGGTGATCAGTTTGCGGGCCTCGTCCAAGTCCTTGAGCTCTTCGGCGTCGGGTCCTGCTGCCAAGCCGCACTTGACTGCTGCCGCGCTCATGAGGTGAACGGCCGCCGTCGTAATGACTTCAATGGCCGGAACTTCAGCGATGTCACGCACCACGGAAGCGGCCTGCGCGTCGCTGAGGCCCTCTTCCGGAGAGGGCTGAAAAGTGTTGCGGGTGTCCGAATTATTATCTGAGCTACTCATACTGCTAAGCTTGTCATAGACCGACTCGATGCTGTTATTTCTTCTTGTCCAAACGACGAAAGTCACAGGCCAAAAAGAAGTGGTTGCTTCGAGTTTGCAAGTGGAGTCCTCTCCCACCTTTCGACCCAATTTTGGCGTTGTCTGGTTTAGGTCGGCGCTTTGCCCCCGGGCGAAGTCAGGTGAGTCCCGTTTGGGGTTCCCGCGCCGATATTTCGAGGCCTCCATTGCATCAGCAAATTGGGGGCCTTCTCCGTTGCTGGTGGTACTCACCCTTTCTTATGCAACAGGAGCTACACATTAGCGAGCCACGCATCAATGATCGAATCCGCGTCCCAGAGGTGCGGTTGGTAGGGCCAGCAGGCGAACAGGTTGGGATCGTCCGCATTGAGGATGCCCTCCGTCTTGCCGCTGAGTCAGACTTGGATCTGGTTGAGGTAGCGCCTACGGCTAAGCCGCCGGTGTGCAAACTGATGGACTTCGGTAAGTACAAGTACGAGGCCGCCGTCAAGGCCCGTGAAGCACGGAAGAACCAGACGAACACTGTTCTGAAGGAAATTCGCTTCCGCCTCAAGATCGACACTCATGACTACGAGACAAAGCGCGGACATGCGCTGAAGTTCCTCGGTGCCGGTGACAAGGTCAAGGCCATGATCCAGTTCCGCGGCCGTGAGCAGCAGCGCCCCGAAATGGGCATCCGCCTGCTCCAGAAGTTCGCCGCAGACGTTGCCGAGGTCGGCATCATCGAGTCGAGCCCGCGCATTGACGGCCGCAACATGGTCATGGTCATTGGTCCGCTGAAGAACAAGGCTGAAGCGAAGGCTGAAGCTCGCCGCAACCAGCAGCGTGCCGACGCCAAGGCGCACAACGAGGCAGTTGCCAACGGCACAGCCCGTGTTGACGTTGACCGCGACAACAAGGCTCCCCTGACTCAGTCCCTGGCTGATCTGCTGCCTGCCGGCTTGCGCCTGAACGAAGAAGCTCCCGCAGTTGAAGAGGCGCCCGTTGCCGAATCAGTTGCTGAGACCGCAACCGTCGCTGAAGCTCCCGCCGCAGTGGTGGCCCCCGCAGTCAGTGCGCCGGAAGCTGTGTCAGCTCCCGCCGTCGCACCTGTTGCAAAGGCTCCGGCCAAGGCAGCTGCTCCGAAGGTCGCAGCCGCCAAGGCTCCTGTTGCCAAGGCGCCCGCTGCCAAGGTTGCCGCCAAGGCACCCGCCGCCAAGCCGGCCGTTGCCCCCAAGCCTGTTGCTGCACCGAAGCCGGTAGCTGCGAAGCCGATTCCGATGCCCAAGCCCATGGCTAAGCCGGTTATCGCCAAGCCAGTAGCCAAGCCTGCCGCCAAGGCAGCAGCAAAACCGGCCGCAAAGCCTGCCTCTGCAAAGAGCGAGCCTGCAGCCGAAACCCCCAGCTCAGCTGAATAAGGTTCCTCCTTTTCAGCGGTGAATACACCCACACAGTGACCCAACCAGTCGCTGCAAGAGAACCACAGGCAGCGCCGGTGGATACGTAAGGAGACAGGTCCTCATGCCTAAAATGAAGACACACAGTGGTGCGAAGAAGCGATTCAAGCTCACCGGTTCCGGTAAGCTTGTTCGCCAGCAGGCTAACCGCCGCCACTACTTGGAGCACAAGCCTTCCAGCTTGAAGCGTCGCCTGAAGGGTGACCTGTTGGTCGCCAAGGCTGATGTCCGCAACATCAAGAAGATGCTCGGCATCTAATTTCGCAAGTCAATCGGTGTGATTCCCAGTTCCGGGACTAACACCATTTCATCAAAGCCTTCCCTGGCATGATTGGCTTGGGATCTTTAAACTTGAAGGAGTACGCACGTGGCACGTGTGAAGAGGGCTGTAAACGCCCACAAAAAGCGTCGGGTTATTCTTGAGCGCGCAAAGGGTTACCGCGGACAGCGTTCACGCTTGTACCGTAAGGCCAAAGAGCAGCTGCTGCACTCGTTTGTGTACAGCTACGGTGACCGCCGCAAGCGTAAGGGTGACTTCCGTCGCCTCTGGATCCAGCGTATCAACGCTGCATCACGCGCCAACGGCCTGACCTACAACCGCTTGATCCAGGGCCTGAAGGCTGCTGCGATTGAGGTTGACCGTCGCATGCTGGCAGACCTGGCCGTCAACGACGCCGCTGCTTTCGCTGCACTGGTGAACATCGCCAAGGCTGCACTGCCTGCAGATACTTCTGCACCGGTAGCAAAGTAATTCCAGTTTTGCCTCGAGGGACTTTTTGAGTTCCTTGTTCCTGCTCAGTGACTGATAAAGTCCTAAGCATGATTGAATCCGGGCGCCCACCAGCAGAAGCAATGACCAATCCTCGAGCAGATCGGGTGCGGGACGTTGCCAAGCTGGTTGGGCGCTCGGGTCGTTTAAAGCGCCGTCAATTCCTGGCCGAGGGTCCGCAGAGCGTCCGTGAGGCACTGAAGGCGCACAGTGAGTGCCTGGCGGCCGGTGGCAGCCCCGTGGTTGAGGCGCTGTACGCCACGGTTGAATGCCTGAAGCGCTACCCGGAACTCCTCGAAGCGGCTTCCGCACCCGGAACCCGCTTGCAGGTTCGGATTGCCAGCGAGATGGTGCTCTCCGCCATGACGGACACGGTGACCCCGCAGGGCGTTGTGGCCGTTTGTAACTTCGTGGATGTTCCGCTGGACGCCGTGCTGGCGTCCAAACCGAAACTCATCGCCATGCTCTGCCAGGTCCGCGACCCAGGCAATGCTGGTACCGTGCTGCGCGCAGCTGATGCCGCCGGCGCTGACGCCGTGATCTTCTCGCACTCCAGTGTTGACATTTACAATCCCAAGGCTGTGCGGTCCACGGCTGGTTCGCTGTTCCACCTCCCTGTGGTGCTGGGAGCCGACGTGGCTGAGGTGGTGGCTGCTGCCAAGGCCGCAGGCGTTGGTGTCTTAGCCGCCGACGGCTACGGCCACCTGAACCTTGATTTGTTGCAGGATGAAAGCGCAGCCCGCTCGTTCGACCAGCAAATCCCCGATTCCAGCTACGCTCTGGAAGATCCCACGCTGTGGCTTTTCGGCAACGAAGCCCAGGGGCTGGCCGGGGAAGAGAAGGCGCTGGCAGACCACCGTGTTGCGGTGCCGGTCTATGGTGAAGCCGAATCATTGAACCTTGGCACTGCAGCAACAGTGTGCCTCTACGCCAGCGCCCGGGCCCAGCGCCGCGAAGGCTAGCCCCCGGGCCCAGCGCCGCGATGGCTAGCCCCCGGGCCCAGCGCCGCGAAGGAGCAAGAATTGTGACGCCTGTGGTTTGCTTGGCTGGGCAGGCGGTAGGTTTTCCCGTTGTGGGCAAGGTGCCCGTGCGGGCTAGGGTTCCCAGCCGGGCATCCATTGCGGTCAAGACGTTCGTGGCCTATTTCTTGACATTGTCGTCATCGATGCTGGCGGAGGGCATCGACTCCCTTGCCGACTCCGGCAATCAACTGTTGCTGCTGGTGGGCGGTAAGAAGGCTAAACGCCAGGCCAGCCCCGAGCACCCGTTTGGCTAGGCCGGGAACGCTACGTCTATGCTTTCATCGTCTCCATTGTGCCGTTCAGTGTTGGCGGTTCTGTATGAGGCGTACGAAAAATGGCAGCACCGGCACGGTATGGAACCGTAGTGGGCATGGGTTCCCATCGCAGTGCTGCTGGGCGAGTCAGCCACAGTGGAGGATGCTCGTGCCGTGGAGGCGGCCCTGGTGGGTCCGGGCGTCAGCAAGACTATTCACCTCAAGACCTTGCACCTAGGCCCCGAAGCGCTGCTTGTTGCAGCAAAAATTGCTGTGGACGCCGCGGAGACCGGAACTGAGATTGCCAAGGCCATTGACGACGCCGAGAAGCGCGTCCGTGCCGCGGTCCCCATTGCGAAGGTGATCTACCTGGAACCCGACATCTACTCCGCCGCACGTGAGGGCGACGTGCCTGCCGCCCACAAGGAGCAGCTATAGTTCCTTAACCAACTGGCCCGGAAAAAAAAAAAAAAAACCCCCGGTTTTCCCCGGGTTTTTTGTTTTTTT
>NZ_JBTNDR010000015.1:0-99162 GCF_054510895.1 Arthrobacter sp. HLT1-20
CCGCCGGAATGGTGTTCACATAATCGGTGGTCGTGACCATAGGCACGCCAACGCTCTGCGCGCCTGCCCGCTGCAGCAGACTACGCATAATGAACTGGGCACGCTCAGTGCCGCGTTCCTGAATCAGCGTATCCAAGGACTCAAGCCATTCGGCAGTCTCTTCCGGATCGCGATCAGGCAGCTGGTTTGTCAACCCGCTAAGGATGTGGGAATTTTCGTCTCCTGCAGCCACGTCCAACCTCTCTTAAAAGCAGTGTGTGGCGCCCATGGCTGTGGCCGTGGGCGTGTACAAACACTCTAGACCGCCGGTAAGGAATGTGCGTAGCTGCGCCCACTGCATGACCCGCTTTACGGGGCGGGGTGCCGTTCACTCTAGGCCCCAAAAAGGTGTGTTGGTAACGGAAATCACAATTTTGTGAGCTGCCTACCGGCATGTTTGTTGCATAGAGCCGCTAAGTAGAGGCAAGATGGGCGCAGCCCCTAGACTGGGGGTACTGACCAACAAACCAGCGCGAAAGCGTTGAACGCAGGAGGAATCACGTGAGCGAGGCCGACGCCGGCACTGTAGCCAAGGTGGCAGGCATTTTGGGGTTCAAGGATGGGGATCTCATCCAAGAACTCGGATATGACGACGACGTTGATTTTTTGCTTCGGGACAACATTGAGGACCTCATCGGTTCGGAAATGTTTGACGAAGAGGACCACGACGTAGTTGACGCCATCATCTTCTGGTGGCGCAAGGATGACGGGGACTTGGTAGATGCCCTGGTGGATTCATTGACATCCCTGGACGAGGGCGGGATCGTGTGGATTCTGACGCCCAAGTCAGGCCGTGACGGCTATGTGCCGCCGGCAGAGATCCTTGAAGCGGCACCCACCGCAGGACTTCATGTCACCACCACAGAGGGTGTTTCAGCGGATTGGGCTGCGACGCGACTGGTTCCACGCAAGCGCCAATAATGCACGACGGCGGCACGCGCCCAGGGTTGCAAGCAGGGGACATTGCCCCGGACTTTTCCTTGCCAAATCAGTTTGGTGAGCCAATTTCGCTCGCTGGGTTGCGTGGCGCCCCCGTGGTAATCGTGTTCTATCCCTTTGCCTTCTCAAGCATTTGCACCGGCGAGCTGGCCGAGCTGCGGGACAATTTGGCCGGCTTTGCGGCGGCCGGTGTGCGGCTCCTGGGCATCTCCGTGGACACCAAATACACCTTGCGGGCCTACGCCAAGGCCGAAGGCTACACCTTTGACCTGTTGGCCGATTTTTGGCCCCATGGTGAGGTTGCCAATGCCTACGGAGTCTTTGACCCCATCCGTGGCATGTCCGGACGCGCCACCTTTCTTATGGGCGCTGATGGACTCATTGCTGATGCGTTCAGCACGCCCATCGGCCAGGCCCGCTCCCTTGAGCGGTATTGGCAGGCCCTGGAACGGCTATAGCCATGGATCCCGTGCGCCCCGGCATTGGCCTGACGGCCCTCGTGACCGCAGGTTTGCCGCCGTCGAACCTTCCCAACCCTGAGCAGCCCCTCACTCTGGCGGTCACAGCACAATTGGAGCAGGCGGTGCAGCTGTGGCGCGGCCAAAAATTTGTGCTGCTCACCGGCGCCGGATTAAGCACTGATTCAGGCATCCCGGACTACCGGGGGCCTACATCGGTGCCCCGAAACCCGCTGACGTACCAAGAATTTGTGGGCGATGCCCTGCTGCGCCAACGCTACTGGGCCCGCAATCACATGGGTTGGCAGTTCATGCGCCAGGCCGCCCCCAACGCCGGCCACGTCGCGGCAACCGTGCTGGAAGGCTATGGGCTGTTGAGCGGAATCATCACCCAGAACGTTGACAGGCTCCATGAAGAAGCCGGCGCCATCAACGTGGTTGACCTTCACGGCCGGTTTGACCGGGTGGCGTGCCTGCAATGCGGGACAACGTTCAGCCGCATCTTTGTGGCCACGCTGCTCAGTGACGCCAACCCCGAGTTCCTCGAGGCGGTGGCCCACGCCGGGGGAGCTGCGGCCGGCCCCGACGCCGATTCCGATCTGGACCATGAGGTGCTGATCGCTTCCTTCAATGTTCCGGCCTGCCCCGTGTGCCACGGCATGCTCAAGCCCGACTTTGTGTTCTTCGGTGAGAATGTCCCCAAGGACCGTGTGGAGCGTTCCTTTGCCATGGTGGAGGAGGCTGCGGGGATAGTGGTGGCGGGTTCGTCGCTGACCGTGATGAGCGGGCTTCGATTTGTGAAGAAGGCGGCCAAGGAAGGTAAACACGTCATCATTATCAACAGGGGTGCCACGCGCGGTGATGAGCTGGCAAATATGAAGATCGATGCCGGGGTCAGCGAGTCCATGACCCATATCACACACGCGTTGAGGCCTCGATTGGCGCAAGCACCAAAACATCGTGTACAGTAGTTTCTCGTTGGTCAGGCCAACAAGCGCATAGCGAGGAAGCCTGAGTAATGAATGGGTCTTTAGCTCAGCTGGTAGAGCGCCACGTTTACACCGTGGATGTCATCGGTTCGATCCCGGTAGGACCCACAGTAAAAGAACCCCGCGGTTCAAGGCGAACAGTCTTGAAACCGCGGGGTTCTTTGCATGTCCGGCCGCCTGGAGGGTGGCTGATGGTTCACATCTTGAGGGGGAAAAAGATGCACGGTATTTCCTTTACCGCAATCGACTTTGAAACAGTCAACAACTACCGCGCCTCTGCGTGCGCCGTCGGGCTGACAAAGGTTCGGGCCGGAAGGGTGACCGAGCAGGTCTCCTGGCTCATGAAGCCGCTGCCCGGCTATGAAGAGTTCCATCCGGTCAATGTTGGCATCCACGGCATCACCGCCGCGCAGGTGCGCAACATGCCCAGCTGGCATGGCATCTACGGCCCCATGATGGATTTCATTGCCGGCGATGCCCTGGTGGGTCACAATGTCAGCTTTGAAAAGTCGGTCATTTCCAAGGCCAACGAAGCGTGCGGGCTGCCAGCCCCCACTGTGGACTTTCACTGCACCCTGGCCTTGGCAAAAAAGCATCTGGAGCTGGCGCACTACACACTCTCCGATGTGGTGGGTGCCCTGGAACTGCCGGCCTTCAACCACCACGACGCCGGCGACGACGCACGTGCCAGCGCCCTGATTGCCGTTGAACTGGCCAGGCGAAATGGCGTTGCAACGCTGGGGGAGCTGTGGCCGGCACCCGGGGCCAGAATGGTCGCCAAGCAGCCCAGCTACGTCTCTGCCGGCTACACGCGCAGGCTGGCTGAGTTGCCGCCTGCCAATGAGCTGGCGAACCCCTATGGCCCGCTTTTTGGTCAGACAATAGTCTTCAGCGGTGATCTGGATGCCATGCCCAGGGACCAGGCGCAGGACGCTGCGGCCGCCAAGGGCGCCACCATAGCCAACAGCACCACCAAAAAGGTCACCATGGTGGTGTGTGCCGACCCGGGCAGCGCCGGCCGCCCGCCCAGTGCCAAGGTCAAGCGCGCCTACGAACTTGCCGCGGCCGGACAAGACATTCAGGTGCTCAACGAACAGCAGTTCCTGCGGCTCATGGCCTTCAAATAGGGAACTCCTCCACTGCTGGGACCTTCGCCGCAGGCTCTCAAGCCTTGTTCGGCTCGTGCGTTGCCGCGATTGTCAGAGCCTGCCCGTAGCGTACAGGGCATGAAGTCTCCACTGGAACATATTGAGGTGCGCACATCCCCTGCCGGTGTGCCGGTGGCCGTACAGCGCAATGGCCGTGAGTGGGTGGTTGGTGCCGAACCGGTGCGCTGGTTTGAGCGGATCCAGTGGTGGCAACATGCGCTCCGCATGCCAAAGGGGCAGGGCCGGGTGGATGTCCAGGTCTGGCAGGTGCAGGCACGTCTGGGGCGCAATCCCCGCAGCGAGCTCGTCACCATGGAGCTGGAATGCGACTCTTTTGGCGATGCGTGGCGGGTTCGTGCCGCGCAAGATGCCTAACCGGTGATACCCGTTGGGGTGGCCGCTTAAAGTGAAAGGTTCCCCGCCACAGCTATTGGGGGACGCTGTGGTGGGGAACCAGTACTAAAAATATAACCGTTCAAACCGCAGGATGCAAACTGACACGCCAAATTTCCTGATTGTCCTTATGGACAGGGGCGTACTGTCCAAACGGATAGTCATATTGATGCGGCGCAGGCCCGGAGCGGGTTCTCAAAAACGGGCACTTAACGTGGAGGACCCTCCACTGTGGCTATTGGGGGACGCCACAGTGGAAGGTCTGAAAAAAATATACAGCGCTCGCCCGAAAAACACAATACCGGACGTTCTACCTCTTGAATCGGACAGTATGCTGGAAGTTGTTCACTGCAATGTCCATGGTTTGTGGTGCAATGCCGGGCCCATGGGCCACCGCCTTCAGCGTCGAGGAAGTTACATGAGTGAAGTTCAGGCCAAGCCCCAGGGTGCCGCCACCCTGCCGGGGGTCGTGGCGGGGAAAAGTCAGGATTCCCGAGGCAATGCAACCCCAGCACCGGCTGTCACCCGGGCCGCGGCCGTGCTTGACGCCCTGGCTGAATCCGGCACGGGTCGCCTGACCCTCAGTGACCTGGCTCGGGAACTGGGCATCCCCAAGTCCTCCACCTCAAATCTGTTGCAGGCGCTTGAGGACGCCGAACTTATCACCCGAATGGGCTCCGACTACTCCCTGGGTGTGAAGTTGGTGGAACTGGGTGCGGCCTATTTGAGCCGCCGGGACGAGGTTCGGGAGTTCTACCGCTTCTGCGAGCAGGCTCCCCTTCTTAAGGGCGAGACGGTGCGCATTGCCATGCTTGACGGTGACAATGTCATTTATCTGGCGCGCTACGAAGGGCACCCTGCCGTGCGGTTGACGTCCAACATTGGCGACAAGATGCCTGTCACGCTGTGCGCCGTCGGCAAGGCGTTGGTGGCTAAACTGCACGACCATGACCTGGACGAACTTTTCCCCGACGATGCGGCGCTGCCGGTCATGACGGCCCGGTCGCTGAAGACTGGGCGGGAATTGAAGGCGCAAATCGCGGACATTCGCGCGCAGGGCTTTGCCTTTGAGGACGAGGAGTCCACCCTGGGTGTCGTGAGCCTGGGTGTGGCCGTTCCAACGCGAGGCGCCCATGGTCCCAGCCTGGGTGTTTCCGTGACGGCCTTGAAGGCAACATTCTCCGCTGGGCAGCGTGAAGCAATGGTGCGGGAGTTGAAGGATCTGACAAAAATGCTGGGCAATCCTATGGGCTAGTGACGCAGGAAACATTTTCCCTTGGCGAAGTGTTCACTATGATGTACGCTGTTCAACATAGTGATCGACCTCATAGGTCGTTGTCGCCTGCCTGGACCAATGGTGGTTCGGGAAGTTTCAAGGGAGAACCAGTGACTACACAGCCATTACGCCCCAGCCGTCCCAGCGTCCCGCAGGTGGATGAGCGGGTTGACCCGGACCAGCTTCGCCGGGCCACCCTGGCCAGCTCCGTCGGCTCGGCGCTCGAATACTATGACTTTTACATCTACGGCCTCGCCACCGCGCTGATCTTCGGGCCGTTGTTCTTTGCCCCACTCGGCACGGCCGGGGCCTTGATCGCCTCCTTTGCCACCTATGGTGTTGGTTTCGCGGCCCGGCCATTCGGCGGCCTCGTCTTCGGCTACATTGGCGACCGTTTTGGCCGCAAGCAGGTGCTGCTTTTGACCATCGGGCTCATGGGAACCGCGTCGTTCGCCATTGGCTTGCTGCCCACCTACACGCAGGCCGGCATGCTGGGGGCCATCCTCCTGGTGATCCTGCGCATCCTGCAGGGACTGGGTGCCGGGGCCGAACAGGCCGGGGCCACCACGCTCATTTCCGAGGTAGCCCCGCGCAAGCGCCGTGGCTTTTTCGCGGCACTGCCGTTCGTGGGCATCCAGGTGGGCACCCTGCTCGGGGCGGGCACCTTTGCGCTCCTTGGCCTGGCCGACCCCGAAATCCTCACCGGATGGCTGTGGCGGGTGCCCTTCCTGGCCAGCATTCTCCTGATTGGCGTGGCCGTCTACATCCGCCTCCGGCTCAAGGAAACCCCCGTATTCCAGGAACTGGAAAAGCACAAAAACGTCACCAAGAACCCGCTGGGCACCCTGTGGCGCACCTCCAAGAAGAATGTCCTGATCGGCATCGGCCTGCGCATGGGCGAAAACGGCAACTCCAGCATCTACTCAACATTGTTGGTGGCGTTCTTGGCTGTTGAGGGCGGTGTCTTCCACGGCGACAAGTTCATTGGCCCCGCCGGCCTGCTGATAGCCGCCGGATTCTCGGCCATCATGGTGGTCACCTTCGGTGCCTTGTCCGACAAGGTGGGCCGCGTCCCCGTCTACCGCTATGGATCGTTGTTCCAGCTGCTCCTGGCAGTACCGGCGTTCTACCTGGTCTCGCTGGGCAACGTCACGCTCGTGTGGGTCGTCATGAGCGTCGGCATCGCGCTGGGCGTGCAGTCCATGCTGGGCCCGCAGTGTGCGCTGCTCCCGGAATTGTTTGGCTCCACCCACCGTTTCACCGGCGTCGCCATGAGCCGGGAAATCTCGGCCGTGTTCGCCGGAGGCCTCGCCCCGATCGTCGGCGTGTCACTGCTGGCGGTCACCAACTACTCCTGGGTGGTGCTGGCCGTGTACTCCGCCATACTGGCTGCCATTTCCTTCATCACCACCTTCTTCACACCGGAAACCGTGGGCCGCGACCTCAACCTGGTTCAGGACGCCGCGTAACCGCAAGCCGGACCACGGCGGCGTCCGCTTCGGCGGGCGCCGTTTGGCGTTTAGCCATCCCGATCATGCCCGACGCCGGGAGCCGTCCTTGCGCTGGACCGCACCTGGCGCTGGGACCTGGCCGGCCGCCGTCGTGCAACACCTGGGGGCGGGCACGCAAAAGGGAAGCCTCCATCACGGAAGCTTCCTTTTTTGGGTTCTAGTAGAAGTGGACCGGGTCCACGGTGTGCAGCAGGGGTTCGCCGTTCTGGAAACGGCCCAGGTTTTCGATGAACCGTTCGGCGATGAGGCGGTTCTCGGCCGCGCTCAGGGCCGAGGTGTGTGGGGACACCATGACGCGCGGATGGTTCCAGAGCGGACTGCTGGCCGGCAGGGGCTCCACGGCAAAAACGTCAAGGCACGCGTAGGAAACCTGGCCATTGTCCAGTGCCTCCAGCAGCGCATCCTCGTCAACCACAGTGCCGCGGCCAACATTGACCAGCACGGTGCCGGGCTTCATGGCGTTGAAGATTTCGGCGTTGATCAGCTTTTCCGTGAAGGGCGTTCCCGGCAGGGTATTGATCAGCACGTCAGCAGTGGCCACCAGGGCCGGCAGGCCGGCGGTGTCGGTGACGGTCTCGATGCCCTCGAGGGCTTCGACAGTGCGCTTGGTGCCGCTGACCTTCATGCCCAGGGCACGGGCCAGCCGCGCCGTCTCCATCCCGATCTCGCCCAGTCCGGTGATGACCACCGAGGAGCCGCTGGCTAGGCGGGTGGGGGTGCGCAGTGCTGGCCAGTGCTTTGCGGCCTGGTCGGCAGCCAGTTCGGTGGTGCGCTTGAATCCGTTCAGCACCCCCATCATGGCAAACTCGGCCAGCGGCAGGGCATGCACGCCCGCCGAGCTGGTGACAGCAATGCGGGCAAGGTTTTCGGGGGAGAGATTGGCGGCCTTCACTGCGCCGCCGGCGCCGGCCGCCATGGCCTGAATCCACTGGAGTTTTTCGCTGGAGGCAATGGCTGCCAGCCCGGCAGGATTCTCGTTCGGGAATCCGTAGAGCACGTCGGCGCCGTTTAGTAGTTCCCAGTAGCGAGCCTCCTGCTCGGCTGTGCGCGCAAAGGCCGGATCGCCCGCGTGGTCTGCGGGGAACCGTTCGGGCGGGAGCAGTTCCGGCTCGTACAGGACGGTGACGGCTGGGTGGGCGGCCCTGATGGCAGCCACATGCTCCGCTTCAAGCGGGACGGCAATCGCGACGGTGAGATTTTGAATGGTCATGATGTTCATCATACTGAATTGTGGTTAGAATACTGAACATTGTGACAATGGGTCACCAGCAAGCCCCCACCACAAAGTTGTGAGAAAAGGTACGCCATGAAGCAATCCCCACCCGCTAGGCACGCGGCCGTGCACACGGTCGGCTTTGTTGGCCTGGGCCACATGGGCCTGCCCATGGCCGCCAATCTGCTTCGGGCCGGTTGGCCCGTCACTGTTTGGAATCGCTCGGGCGGAGCCGTGGATTCGCTCACTGCACGCGGCGCGTCCTCAGCGGGAAGGCTCGCTGAGCTGCGGGACCATAGCGTCATCATCTTCATGCTGCCGGACCTTGGCTTTATTGAAGACGCCGCGGCGCCCCTGCTGGACGCCTGGCGGGCCATCCCGCCCGCGCAGGGGACCGTCGTCGTCGTGATGAGCAGCGTCTCCCCGCAAGGCGTCCGGCGGTTCGGTGCCGCCGTGGAACAGGCGAGCTCCGGACACGCAACGGTCCTTGATGCTCCCGTCAGCGGCGGCACGGTGGGGGCGGAAAATGGCACACTCGCCATCATGGTCGGCGGTGCCCGTGCCGACTTTGAACATGTCCTGCCGGTCCTGCAGGGCATGGGGACCACTGTGCGTTTGCTGGGCGGCACGGGAGCTGGGTCGCTGGCCAAGGCGTGCAACCAGCTCCTCGTGGGAACCACCACGGCGGCCCTGGCCGAAGCGGCCGAACTGGCCGAGAAGTCGGGCATGGATGTCACAGCCCTGTTTGAGGTGTTGGGCGGCGGCCTGGCGGGAAGCGCCGTCCTGAACATTGTGGGGCCGCGGATTGCTGCTAAGGATTACGCTCCCACCGGGCCAGCCAAATTCATGCACAAGGATCTGGGCTTCGTGCTTGAGGGGGCCGAGGCGGCCGGCACGGCCGTGCCCATGGCCACGGCCGGCCATGCGCTCTACGGAACCCTCAAGGACCAGGGGTTGGGGGACATGGACTTGGCGGTGGTCAGGGAAAGCATCTCCCGCCTGGCCCCGGTGCCTGATTCACCCCGACCCGGTGCGACCTCCCATCTCAACGGTGGCAGGTCGTACGAAAATGACAGTTTTGAACCGAAAAGGATTGACGAATGAGTGGATTGTTTGACTTGACCGGCCGCGTTGCGCTGGTGACAGGATCCAGCCGGGGCATTGGGAACTCCCTGGCCCGCGGGCTGGCCGACGCAGGGGCAACAGTGGTGCTCCACGGACTGAACCCGGAAACGCTGGCGGCAGCTCAAGCGGTCATGGCGGCTGACTACGCCCCAAACCAGATCCGGTCACTGGCATTTGACGTCACCAGCGAGGAGGCCGCCGCCGAGGGGGTTACCTGGATCGAGGAAAACGTTGGGCCGCTGGAAATCCTGGTCAACAATGCCGGTATCCAGCACCGGGTGCCCTTGCTCGATTTGGCGGTGAAGGACTGGAACAGGGTCATCAGCACCGATTTGACCAGCGCATTCCTGGTGGGGCGTGAGGCCGCCCGGGGCATGCTGGCCCGCGGCCATGGAAAGATCATCAACATCTGCTCCGTGCAGACAGACCTGGCCCGCCCCACCATCGCCGCCTACACGGCTGCGAAGGGCGGGCTGCGCAACCTCACCCGGGCCATGACTGCCGAGTGGGCGGCCGGCGGCCTGCAGATCAACGGGATCGCTCCCGGCTACATCCATACGGAGATGACACAGAATCTGGTGGACGATGAAAAGTTCAACGCCTGGATTCTGGGGCGGACACCGGCCAATAGGTGGGGGACCGTGCAGGACCTGGCCGGTCCGGCCGTGTGGCTGGCCTCCGATGCGTCCAATTTTGTCAACGGCCAGACCATCTTCATTGATGGCGGCATGACGGTAGTGGTTTAGGGAGCTGGCAACAATGACGCAACATACAGCACTTCCCGCACAGGCCGCAGCGGTTGTGGCCCACGGCAAGGGAGATCTGCGGATAGAGGACGTTTTGCTCAGCGAACCGGCGCCCGATCAGGCCGTGGTTGAGATTGCCTACGGGGGCATTTGTGGCTCCGATCTGCACTACTGGCTCCACGGTGCTGCGGGGGAGTCAATCCTGCAGGACCCCATGGTGTTGGGGCACGAAGTTGTTGGCGTGGTGGCCCGGGCCGCCGCGGACGGCACGGGGCCTGCCGTGGGAACCCCCGTGGCCGTCCACCCCGCCACGCCGGGGCCGGGAGCGGCCAAGTTCCCCAGGGACAGGCCCAACCTTTCCCCCGGATGCACGTATCTGGGCAGTGCAGCCCGCCATCCCCATACCGACGGGGCGTTCCTGCGCTACGCAAACCTGCCCACCCGCATGTTGCGGACATTGCCTCACAATCTGCCGCTGCGCCGGGCTGCGCTGGTTGAGCCAGCCAGTGTGGCGTGGCATGCCGTGGCCCGTGCCGGCGATGTTCGCGGCAAGTCGGCGCTCGTTGTGGGCTGCGGACCCATCGGTGCACTGGCCATCGCAGTCCTCAAAAGGGCCGGTGCCAGCCACATCACCGCAGTGGACATGCATGCCAAGCCCCTGGAGATCGCGGCTGCCGTGGGGGCGGACGTACTTTTGCGGGCCACCGATGAGGATTCCATTGCTGCTGTTGAGGCAGATGTTGTCATCGAGTCCTCGGGGAACCATTTCGGGTTGGCGTCGGCCATTAAGGGGGCCGTTCGGGGCGGGCGCGTTGTCATGGTTGGGCTTTTACCCTCCGGTCAGCAACCGGTTGCCATATCCTTGGCGATCACTCGCGAGCTGGTGCTAATGGGCTCGTTCCGCTTCAATGACGAGATTGACGAGGCCATCGCGGCACTTGCCGACGGATCATTGCTGGTAGATCCCGTCATCACGCATGAATACGCACTTTCCGACGCCCTGGCGGCGTTTGAGATGGCCAAGAATTCAGCCATGTCCGGCAAAGTTCTGCTGAATTTCGGCGCCTGAGTTGACCCCTTGGCATTCGGTTGCCATCATTGCTTACGTCACATGTCACAGTGCGTATCCAAATCATGGAACCGGCTGGGGAACCGGGGCCATCCCCGATAAGCTGTAGGAAACTGTTCATTTCATCCTGGAGGTACTATGTCTGCACAAATCGGCTCCGCACAGATCGGCGTGACGGGACTGGCCGTCATGGGCGCCAACCTGGCCCGTAACCTGGCCCGCAACGGGTACACCGTTGCCCTGCACAACCGCTCGGTGGAGAAGACGGACGCACTGCTGGCCGCCCACGGCGACGAGGGCAACTTTGTCCGCACCGAGACGTTGGCCGAGCTGGTCGAGTCCCTGGAGAAGCCCCGCCGCGTGCTCATCATGGTCAAGGCCGGTGGCCCCGTTGACTCCGTGATCGATGCACTCGTGCCTCTCATGGAAGAGGGTGACATCATCATTGACGGCGGCAACTCGCACTATCAGGACACCCGCCGTCGTGAGGCTGCCCTTGCCGAGAAGAACCTGCACTTTGTGGGCGTTGGCGTTTCCGGCGGTGAGGAAGGTGCTCTACTGGGCCCGTCCATCATGCCCGGTGGCTCCAAGGAATCCTACGATGCCCTGGGTCCGCTGCTGGAAAAGATTTCCGCCAAGGTTGACGGCCAGCCATGCTGCGCCTGGATCGGCACTGATGGCGCCGGCCACTTCGTCAAGATGGTTCACAACGGCATTGAATATGCCGACATGCAGGTTATCGGAGAGGCCTTCGATCTCCTGCGCAGCGCCGCCGGCATCGAGCCGGCAGAGCAGGCTGAAATCTTCGGCAAGTGGAACGAGGGCCAGCTGGCCTCCTTCCTGATCGAGATCACGGCTGAAGTGTTGGGTCACGTTGACGCCAAGACCGGCAAGCCGCTGGTTGATGTCATTGTTGACTCCGCAGGCCAGAAGGGCACGGGCCGCTGGACGGTTCAGTCCGGCCTGGACCTGGGCTCACCCATCTCCGCCATCGCCGAGTCTGTTTTTGCCCGCGGTCTGTCCTCACAGCGTGACCAGCGTGCCATCGGCCAGGAAGTCCTGGCTGGGCACGAGGTTGCCGTTGAACTGGGCGCCGACTTCGTTGAAGACGTGCGCCAGGCACTCTACGCGTCCAAGCTCATCAGCTACGCGCAGGGCATTGACATGCTGACCAGCGCCGCCAAGGAATACAACTGGGACCTGAAGCTCGATGAGATCGCCTCGCTGTGGCGCGGCGGCTGCATCATCCGTGCCGAGCTCCTCAAGGACATCACCAAGGCCTACGCGGCCGAGGACAAGCCGGCCAACCTGCTGTTCGCCCCGGCGTTCGCAGCCGAAATTGCTGAGGTGCTCCCGGCCTGGCGCCGCGTGGTTTCCACAGCCGTGCAGCTGGGCATTCCGGTTCCCGTGTTCTCCTCCTCCTTGGCTTACTACGACGGCCTGCGCCGGCCGCGCCTGCCCGCCGCACTGACCCAGGGCCTGCGCGACCTCTTCGGCGCACACACCTACAGCCGTGTTGACGCTGAGGGCACCTTCCACACCCAGTGGAGCGGCGACAAGTCCGAGATCAGTGCAGTGGACACTCACTAGCACCCCCGGCCCATCTATGGCGCAGTTGTTGCTAAAAACGCCTCCGTTTTTAGCAACAACTGCGCCATAGTTTCTTAAAGTACGACGGCGGGCGCCATCTCCTTGCTCGCATCGCGGTGCCGCATCTTGGCCGGGATGCCCGTCAGGATGGAATTGGCCGGGGCGTCCTTGACCACCACGGCGTTGGCGCCCACAGCGGAATCGTCGCCAATGTAGATGGGGCCCAGGACCTTGGCCCCGGCACCAATGGTGACCCGGTTGCCGATGGTGGGGTGGCGTTTGGTCTTGGCCAGTGAGCGTCCGCCCAAGGTGACGCCGTGGTAGATCATGACGTCGTCGCCGATTTCGGCTGTCTCGCCAATAACAACGCCCATGCCGTGGTCAATGAAGAACCGTTTGCCGATGGTGGCGCCGGGATGAATCTCAATGCCTGTGGCAAAACGCGTCAGCTGCGAGAGTACCCGGGCGGGGAAACGCAGCCCGGGGTTGGCCCACATTTTGTGCGTCAGCCGGTGCATCCAAATGGCGTGCAGGCCGGAGTAGACAAAAAAATTCTCCATGGAACCACGGGCTGCGGGGTCATGTGACCGGGCGGACTCGAGGTCTTCACGTATTCTGCCGAAAAATCCCACAGACTTCTTTCAGTTGGTCGCCGTCGTGCTGCTTCGGCGGAGCTCGCAATGCAGGTGGACCCACAGACCAGAAGACCCGCATCACCGGCGCAGGAGCGCCAATGATGCGGGAACAATCGGTTCTGCCGGGTCCTTGGTGCGGGGTTTAGCCCCGGATGTCGTCGTAGAGGACGGTGGAGATGTAGCGTTCGCCGAAGTCGGGGACAACAGCAACAATGAGCTTGCCGGCGTTCTCTTCACGCTTGGCCAGCTCCAGTGCGGCCCACACGGCTGCGCCGGCGGAGATGCCGCCCAGAATGCCTTCCTGGTTGCCGAGGGCGCGTGCGGTGGCCACGGAGTCCTCCAAGGTGGCGTCCAGGACCTCGTCGTAGATGTCCTGGTCCAGAACATCCGGGATGAAGTTGGCGCCCAGGCCCTGAATCTTGTGCGGACCGGGTGCGCCGCCGTTGAGGATGGCCGAATCAATCGGCTCCACAGCAACAACCTTCACGTTGGGGTTGCGCTTCTTCAGGAGCTGGCCGGCACCGGTGATGGTGCCGCCGGTGCCCACACCGGCAACCAGGATGTCCACGGCGCCGTCGGTGTCATCCCAGATTTCCTCACCCGTGGTGGCGAAGTGGATGGCCGAGTTGGCGGGATTGGCGAACTGCTGGGCCCAGATGGCGTTCTCAGTGGTGGCCACAATTTCCTTGGCCTTTTCCACGGCGCCGCGCATGCCCTCGGAACCCGGGGTCAGGACAATGTCGGCACCGTAGGCGCGCAGCATGACGCGGCGTTCGGTGGACATGGTCTCCGGCATGGTCAGGATGACCTTGTAGCCGCGGGCTGCGCCCACCATGGCCAGGGCGATGCCCGTGTTGCCTGAGGTGCCTTCCACAATGGTGCCGCCGGGCTGGAGTTCCCCGGAAGCTTCTGCGGCGTCAATGATGGCAACACCGATCCGGTCCTTGACACTGTTGGCCGGGTTGTAGAACTCGAGCTTGACAGCCACAGTGGCGTTCAGGCCCGCCGTCAGGCGGTTCAGGCGAACCAAGGGGGTGCCGCCCACAAGCTGCGTGACGTTGTCGTAAATCCGTGCCATGTAAGGTCCTACTCTCAAGAAGTCGTCACGAGCTTAGCTGGTGCCAAGTGCCCGCGTGGATGGGTGCTTAATTCACAGCGTAGCCAGCGGTTCTGCCGGATTCTAGGCGGTGAGCCACTGGGCGTAATGTTTTCTTACTTTTGCAATCTTGGGGTCGATAATGACCCGGCAATAGCCCACTTCCGGGCGCTTGGCATAAAAGTCCTGATGGTCCGCGGTGGCCTCGTACACGTGGCCCAGGCGCGTCACCTCGGTCACTATAGGGTGTTGCCAATTGGGCTGGTTGCGCACAATGGCGTCCCGGAAGGCGACCTCATCCTCGGCATTGGCGTAGAACATGGATGACCTGTACTGGGTTCCGGTGTCATAGCCCTGCCGGTTCAGCGTGGTGGGGTCATGCTGGGTGAAGAACATGTCCAAGATGATCTCCGCCGGGATGACATCCTCATCGAACGTTACCGAGACCACCTCAGCATGTCCTGTCCGCCCTGAACAGATCTGGTCGTAGCTGGGGTTGGGAACCGCGCCGCCGGTATATCCGGACACCACTGATTCCACACCCCTAGTCATCTGGTAAACGGCATCCAAGCACCAAAAACAACCGCCACCCAATACAAAAGTCTTCATGATCATTTATAAGTCATTATGCGCCGCGTCCATTCCCGCGCCACGCAGGGCCCGCACGCCAGTAAAGTAGGAGCATGAGCAAGGAACCCACTTTTCCCACGCCGCACGCTGTTCCAGACATGGCAGACGCAGAAGCAGAACGCCAGGATTCCCCGGAGGAATCCCCGCAGGACATGGACGACGCTGGCACGGAACCGGATACTGAAGCTGCCGAGCCTGGTAGCCCCGAGGGCCTAGAAACACCCGTGCTTGCGGACGTTTTGCTGGCAGTGGAAGAGCTCTGGCCGGAATCGCTCGCCGAAGACTGGGACCGTGTAGGCCTGGTGGTGGGCCGGCCCGAAGCCGAGGTGGACCGGATCATGTTTGCCGTGGACCCCACCCTGGAGGTTATCGATGAGGCCCTCGACTGGGGGGCCCAACTGCTCATCACTCACCACCCCTTGTTGCTGAAAGGCGTGAATTCAGTAGCCGCAACGTCTGGCAAGGGGAGGGCCATCCACAGGTTGATCGAAGGTGGCTGCGCCCTGCTGACCGTGCACACCAACGGTGACAGCGCCGTGGGCGGTGTTTCCGACGTTCTGGCCGATGCCCTGGGACTCACCGATGTCCAGCCGCTGATGCCCGCAGCCCACGGCCTGGTCGAAGAGGGTATAGGCCGGGTGGGCCTGCTACCAGGTGCTGAAAAGCTCGGCGATTTGGCTGGCCGGGTGTTCCTGACCCTACCCGCCGTGGCCGGTGGTGTGCGGGTTGCGGGTGACAAGGACGCACTGGTGCGCAAAGTAGCCGTATGCGGCGGGTCCGGGGACAGTTTGTTTGATGCTGTGCGTTCCAGTGACGCCGACGTTTTCGTCACGGCAGATCTGCGTCACCATCCGGCGTCGGAAGCTCGTGAGGCAAGGGTTGACGGCAAGCCGTACCTGATAGACCTTTCACACTTTGCCAGCGAATGGCTGTGGCTGCCGGCGGCGGCCAAGGCATTGGGCAACGTGCTGGCAGACCAGGGCTTTGAGGCCGAACTGGTTGTCAGCCAGACCAACACGGATCCGTGGGACTTCATCCTGACCCCCGGCAACTAGGCTGTAACTAGGATTGCACCACCCACTTGATGTAGCAGGAGGACTTACATGGCTAAGGCAGCACCGGCAGAGCAGATGCGTTTGCTGGATATCCAGGTACTGGATGGCAAATTACGGGCTCTAGATGTTCAGGCCAAGGCCCTGAAAGAGGACCCTCGGCTTCCGGATCTACACTCGGGGCTCACCGTGGCCAAGAGCGATCTGGTGGTTCTGGACACGGCCGTCAGCGACGCCCAGCGGGCACTGACAAAGGCCGAAGATGATGTGGCAGCAGTGGTGGCACGCATTGAGCGCGACGACGCCAAGCTCAACAGCGGCACGGGCCTGTCGAAGGACCTCATGGCGTTGCAGAGCGAGCTGGTGTCGCTGAACAAGCGCCGCGGCGAACTTGAAGACACCGAGTTGGAGATCATGGAGGGGTTCGAGGAGGCGACGGCGCGCCAAGGGGCGCAGCAGGCCCTGGTGAAGCAGATGCAGTCGGTGCTTGATGAAGTGGTTGATGAACTGCGCAGCAAACTGGGTGGCCTGAAAATGGAGCGCGACGCCACCCTGGCCGAACGTGCCGAATTGACCGCAACCTTTGCCCCTGAACTGCTGGCCATCTACGAGCGTTCCCTGGCCAAATACGGGGTGGGTGCCGCCCGCTTGTTCCACGGGAAATCGGAAGGATCAGGCATGCACCTCAGTGCGGGGGACTTGGCTGACATTAAGAAGGCAACACCGGAGACGATCGTTTTCTGCCCGGATTCCGGCGCCGTTCTGGTCCGCTCGGACGAGTGGAACTAGCCGCCCCCTAGCAACTGGCCCGCAGAAAACGGCGAAAATGCGCGCTTTTGGCGCGATTTTCGGCGTTTTCTGCGGGCCAGTTGCGTTTGGTGACTAGACTCAGTCCGCCAGGATGATGTTCAGTGCGTGTGGCTTGCGGGATGTGCCGGCCACCAGCTCCACGTGCCATTTTTCGCCGGCAGCCTTGGCTAACTGTTCGGGCGTCTGCGGGTCCTTGCCGCGGCGAGTGACTAGGTGCCGCGCCAGCTCCCCGCGCGTGTGTTTGGCAAAGTGTGAAACCACCTTGCGGGTGCCGTCGCGTTCGGTGAAGACGTTGATGGCCACGGTGTGTTGCGGATCGGGCGTCCATGCTGCGGCGTAGCTGCTGGAGCGGCAATCCACCAGGAGGTGTTCCGCAGCATGCTCATTGAGCGCCGCGGCCAGTTTCGGCTTCCAAAAGCTGGCCAGCTTGCCCAGACCCGGTAGACCCACGGACATGGAAAGCCTGTAGGCCGGAATCCTGTCGCCAAAGCGCACAGCGCCCCACAGCCCGGAAATGACCATCACGGTTGCGTCGGCTTTCTTTTTTTGTGCGACAGTCATGCTGCTGTAGCCCAGGGCATCGAAGAGCACCCCTGTGTAAATGGTGTGGGCCGGGGCTGCCGGTTCCTGGATCAGCCGGGTATTCCGATGCACCTCGTGGGCCAAGGTTGCCCCAACGCCCAGCTGGCTCAACGCGTCGTGCTGCTCGGAGACGGCGGCTAAGGCCATGGCCACCTCCGCCCGTGCCGGTGTCAGCGCGGGGAAGCTGAGCTCGGCCAAGTCCACAGGATTTCCTGCATCGGCGGGGGTCTTACCTTCGGAAGGGGGCAGCAAAATGAGCACACTTGAGCTTAGCGGCCGCTTGACTGCCCACATTCCACCCCCTCCGGCCTCGCGAACGTACAGTTAATGCCGATGTTGGCGCGGAACATAGGCATTAACTGTACGTTCGCGAGGCCCGGGCCGGGGGTTGACGTAGACCGGTCTAGTGAATTGAATCACTGAACTCGCGCGTAGCCCCGGCGCACTGTCACACTGGATTTGGCTTGAACCAAGGGTGTTTTGAGCTAGAAGAGGTTATTTACGTGGTGCAACAACTCGTGACAAACAACTGCGACACAATCTTGGATTCCTGGATTGGACGTGAATCCATGGCGGAAGCAATGATTCCGCTCATCGGCAGGCTCTACCGGGACAACAATGTCCTCACCAGCATCCATGGCCGGTCACTGATCAACCAGTCCGTCATCAGCCTGCTCAAGGCCCACCGCTTTGCCCGCCAGGTTGACGACGTGGAACTTCCCGTGGAAGAAACCCTGCCCCTGCTCCAGGTGCTTGCAACCCTGCAGCTGGGTGCCGCCTCGCTTGACCTGGCCCGGCTCCTCTCCAACTTCAAGGCCTCGGACGAGAGCGACCTGGAGACTTTCCTGCGCACTGAACTGGCCGACGTCGTAGATCGCTTCGGCGCCGACGAGCGCACCAGCACCGATGTGGTCCTGTACGGGTTCGGTCGCATTGGCCGCCTGCTGGCCCGCATCCTCATTGAGCACTCCGGTGGCGGCCACGGTCTGCGCCTGCGCGCCATTGTGGTGCGCAAGGGCGGCGACGCCGATCTGACCAAGCGCGCCAGCCTGCTCCGCCGCGACTCCGTCCACGGTCCGTTCAACGGCACCATCACGGTTGACCAGGAGAACAACATCATCCTGGCCAACGGCACAGCCATCCAGGTCATCTACTCGGACAGCCCGGCCACCATTGACTACACGGCCTACGGCATCCACGACGCCCTGGTGGTGGACAACACGGGCCGCTGGCGCGACGAGGAAGGCCTGTCCCAGCACCTGGCCAGCAAAGGCGTGGCCAAGGTCCTGCTGACGGCGCCGGGCAAGGGCTCGTTGAAGAACATTGTGCACGGCATCAACCACGCCACCATCTCGGCGGAAGACAAGATTGTCACGGCCGCGTCCTGCACCACCAATGCCATCACGCCAGTGTTGAAGGTCCTCAACGACAAATACGGCATTGTGCACGGCCACGTGGAGACAGTCCACTCCTTCACCAATGACCAGAACCTGACGGACAACTTCCACAAGGGTGACCGTCGCGGGCGCTCGGCAGCCTTGAACATGGTGCTGACCGAAACCGGTGCTGCGAAGGCCGTGGCCAAGGCCCTGCCCGAGCTCGAGGGCAAGCTGTCCGGCAACTCGATCCGCGTTCCCACCCCGAACGTGTCCATGGCCATTTTGAACCTGACCCTGGAAAACGGCACCACCAAGGATGAGGTCAACACGTACCTGCGCGACATGTCGCTGAACTCGGGCCTGCGTAAGCAGATCGACTTCATCGATTCCCCTGAGGTTGTCTCCAGCGACTTTGTTGGCTCCCGCCGCGCCGGCATTGTGGACGGCCTGGCGACCATCAGCAACGACAAGCACCTGGTGCTGTACGTCTGGTACGACAACGAATTCGGCTACAGCTGCCAGGTGGTCCGCGTCATGGAGGAAATGGCCGGGGTCCACCCGCGCGCCTTCCCTCTCCTTGACGCCCCTGCCCAGCCGGTAGCGGCGCTCGTCTAGCGTTTGGCACCTAAGGCGGGTCCGGCGTCGAACGTGAATGTTCGACGCCGGACCCGCCTTTTGCGTGCCAGCCCACCTCGGGTGCGTCCCCGGCAGGACGCCCAAGCAGCTAGCGTCCACAGGGCTCCCCAAACTGGCTGCGCTCGTTTGTGGCCCCTCGCCCTGTAGACTTAGTCACTGGATAGGGCAGCTAGGCAACCGCGCGTCACGCAAGTGGCTCGAGGAACGTCCGGGCTCCACAGAACAGGGTGGTGGGTAACGCCCACTCGGGGTAACCCGCAGGACAGTGCCACAGAGAATAGACCGCCCGCACGGCTTCGGCCGTAAGCTGGTAAGGGTGAAACGGTGGTGTAAGAGACCACCAGTTCCCTAGGTGACTAGGGAAGCTAGGTAAACCCCACCCGGAGCAAGGCCAGACAGGGCATGTTTGAGGGCTGTTCGCCCGAGTGTCTGGGTAGGCTGCTAGAGGGCGTCGGCAACGGCGTTCGTAGATGGATGGTTGCCTCTCCGCCGCGGGTAACTGCGGCGGATGACAAAACCCGGCGTAACGGCTGCCCTATCCAACTTCATGGCGTGTGTTCCCGTTTTTGCACGGGGCGGGCACGCCTATTTGTCTCTGCTCTGCGGCTTGGCCGGTCCGCCGCGAAAACGGTCATGGGTAGCTTTTTAGGATTCTTGTGCTGACCGTAGCCACAAAATACCGTGTGTAACCATGCATCTCGCAGTTACGGTCAGTAGACGTGGAATCTCGTGAAATATGGTTCGCCGTCGCCGTCGCCATTGTGAACGGGTTGTCTGCCAAGGGTAACTGGCCTGTGGATAACCGGCGCCACCATCACCGCCACCCCTCTAGACTTAGTGTGACCGAATTACCGGCACTACAACGCTTCGGCTACAGACTCCCACTGTCCAAGTTCGCGCAGACTTGCGGCCGAGTCCAGGCTTGGGGTGGGTCAGGGGTGAGGATGTCCCATGGCACGGCACGCACAGGAGTTCACCCAACAGCGCACCGACAAGCCCACTAATAAGGTGCCAACGGCTCCCGTGCGGGCGGCCGCCCTGCTGGCCGTTGTGGTCCTGGTGGTTTTGGCCGGCTGGCTGCACAGCTCGGGTCGTTGGCCGTTTATGCAGGATGCCGGTCCAGCGCCCGCTTTCACCACACCGTCGCCAGCACTGGGCCGGCCGGTGGTGATCCTCTCGCCCGCAACAGCCCTGGCCGTATTGGAAACCCTTCAGGTCAAGGGCAAGGCGCCACCCACCGACTATCAGCGCAGTGCTTTCGGCGAAGCGTGGTTGGATGCGGATGCCAATGGCTGCGACACCCGCAATGACGTGCTGCGCCGAGATCTAGCGGCGGTGCAGTTCACGGCCGGATCGCTGTGTCTTGTGGCAGCCGGGACGCTGAACGAGCCATACATCGGCAAAAATGTGCCATTCCAACGCGGCAAAGACAGCAGCGCGGCCGTCCAAATTGATCACGTGGTGGCCTTGGGCAATGCCTGGCAAACGGGAGCCGCCGCACTGACTCCGGTGCAACGGCAAAGCTTGGCCAATGATCCGCTCAATCTTCTGGCCGTGGATGGTGACGCCAACCAGGACAAGGGCGCTTCGGATGCCGCCAGCTGGCTGCCGCCCTCAAAGAAGTTCCGCTGCCACTATGTGGCCCGGCAAATATCAGTCAAGGCTGCTTATCGGCTGTGGGTGACGCCTGCGGAGAAAGGAGCGATGGTAAACGTTCTGGGCCGCTGCCCCCAACAGGCGGCGCTGGCCAGTGGCTACCTCAAATAGCCTTAAATGCCAGCGAGGTGGAGTGTTTGCATAGTCGCAAGTACTCCACCTCGCTGGGCCGGCACAGAAGTTATTCGCGCTTGGTGCCGATCTCCGTCAGGGGGAGTTCCGGGTAGTTCTTTTCGACCCGGCGCATGGCCCAAATGTCGTTGAACAGTGCCAGGAATTCACCATCACTGCGCTCAAGAACCTCAGCGCCGTGGACGGTGCTCAGCGTGGCTGCGGCGTCCGGCGTCGTGAGCCTGGCCAGAGTATAAGGGAGGCGCTCCAGGCGCATGGGGGCGTTGAAATCGTGGTGCATGCGGTCTTCAACCACTTCAAACTGCATGGGTCCCACGGCAGCCAACACGGGTGCCTGATCTCCGCGCAGGTCCGAGCGCAGCACCTGGATGACGCCCTCGTGCTCCAACTGCTCAATGCCGCGGCGGAACTGCTTGTACTTGCTGGGGTCCTTGGAGCGGGCCACCTGGAAGTGCTCGGGGGCGAACAGCGGAATGGCCGGGTACTCCACCGGCTCCTCAACAAACAAGGTGTCGCCCACGCGCAGGGTGGAGGCGTTGACCAAGCCAACAACGTCGCCCGGGAAAGCTGTGTCGATGACTTCACGGTCGCGGCCAAAGACTTGCTGGGCGTACTTGGTGGCGAAAGACTTACCGGTTCGGGTTTGCGTGACGACCATGCCGCGCTCAAACATGCCGGAGCAGACGCGGATGAACGCCACGTGATCGCGGTGTGCCTGGTTCATGCCGGCCTGAACCTTGAACACAAAGCCGGAGAACGGTGCCTCCACGGGACGGGTCTCGCCGCTCACATCGGGGCGTGGTGAGGCCGGCGGGGCAAAGTCCACCAGGGTGTCCAGGATCTGCTTCACACCAAAGTTCAGTGCGGCGGAAGAGAACAGCAGGGGAGTGGCCTTGCCGGCGTAGAACGCTTCCAAGTCCAGAGGCGCGTCGGTGTCGACCACCAGGCTGGCTTCCTCGACGGAGTCGTCCCAGGCGTCGCCTTCGGATTCCGCGGCCGCCTCGGGGGTCATGTATTCGGTCAGGGCGATCTGGGCGCCGGAGCTGTTGCGGGCAAACTTGGCAAACTCGTTGCGACGAATGTCCCACACGCCGCGGAAGTCGCCGGCAATGCCGATGGCCCACGTCAGTGGCATGGGGGTGAGCCCGGTGCGCTCGGTGATTTCATCCATCAGTTCCAGCGGATCCAGGCCGGGACGGTCCCACTTGTTGATGACAGTGATGATGGGCAGGTTGCGCTGGCGGCACACCTCAAAGAGCTTCATGGTCTGGGTTTCCAGGCCCTTACCGGCGTCGACCAGCATGACAGCACAATCAACAGCCGCCAGCACGCGGTAAGTATCTTCGGAGAAGTCGGCGTGGCCGGGGGTGTCGAGCAGGTTGATGACGGTGTCGCGGTAGGAGAACTGCAGCGCCGCGGAACTGATCGAGATGCCGCGGTCCTTCTCCATCTGCTGCCAGTCGGAGACCGTGTCCTTGCGGTTGGACTTGCCGTTGGTGGCGCCGGCAGTTCCAATCACCTTGGCATGCAACGCCAACGCTTCCGTCAGCGTGGACTTACCCGCATCAGGGTGCGAAATAACGGCGAAAGTTCGACGGCGTTCGGCCTGGCCGGTAATTTCGGTGGCGCGGGCGGGGGATTGGGCCGGAGAGGACACAAGACTACTTTCTAGCGGCGAAAAGAATGTTCAAGCAGAGGCAGGACACCAACTATCAAGTTTACCGCAGCGTTAGGGCGGCAAGTTGGCAGGTACGGCGGCGGCGCCGTCTAGCGGGGCAGTTCCAGTGACCCGAAGCCCAACTGCCAGGCACCTCCGGCATCGATGCGCTCCAGGACCACCCTTTGCAACGCTGTCGCCCGGGGAAGTGCGTCCAGGTTTTCCATGCTGCGGGTACGGAAGGTGAAGTACACAGCGTCGGTGGGTTCATCGCGGGGTTCCCCGTAGGGAGTGAACATCGCGGCGAAGGCGGCAATGTTGGTGCCGGGCTCCAGATGTTCGGCCAGGTAGGGATCCAGCAACCAAGATTCGCAGTTGGCTGTGGTGACCGGCTTGTCGGCAAAGTGCGCGGCAAAGAAGGGTCGGGCCAGGGCCAGGCTCTGTGCCACGGCGTCCTTGCCCAATCCGCCGCCTTCGGGGATGTGGACGCCCAGGATCCATTCGCCGGGGCCAACGCCGGGGATGGCTGCTGTGGGCTGGTGGATCAGGTACTGCAGGCGGCCCAGCTGGTAGATGCGGCCGGAAAATAGGTGGTTTAGCCACTTGTAGGTGTCCATGCCGAAGCGGTTGTGGACGCGCCGGCTGACGGCCATCTGGCGGCCAAAGTCCGCCAGGGTGGCGCGGGAAACGGCGTCGGGAATGGCGCGCCCGGCATGCCACTGAAGAAGTGTGGGGACAAAGTCCATCATGGCGCGCAGCCAGTCAAGCTCCGTGACCGGGGCTTCATCGCTGCCAAGTTCCGGCACCGAATCATCCGCAATACCAAGGCGTTCCACAAGATACTGGTGCACAGTGGACGCGGCCGGGCTGAGCGGGAACTCCAAGAGTGCCAGGCAATCGGCCCGGTCCTCGGGGGCAACGCCCAAGTAGTCAAGTGTCAGGTCAGGGCTCATGGCGGTGCGGGATGTCATGGGCCTAGTTTAGCGAACCCGCGGATACGGCACTGTCACCCATTGCTCGTGGAGCTGCGCATGGTTTGTGGTGTATCTGGCGCCAGTTTGAAAGCTGCGCCAGATGCACCACGGACCACGCGCCGCTTGCCAAGAAGCGGGGCTACTGCTCGGCTTTGGGCTTCTTCACAAACAACGTTTCGGCCTGTTCAAGGGACATGCCGTTGGTTTCGGGGATCTTGAACATGACAAAGAAGAAGGAGGCAGCCGCAAAGAGGGCGTACATCCCATAGGTCAGCGGCAGTGACGCCGCGGCCATGGCCGGGAACGTCAGGGTGATCAGGAAGTTGGCAACCCATTGGGCGGCGGCGGCCAGGCCAAGGGCCCTGGCACGGATGCGTGACGGGAAAATCTCGCCCAGGAGCACCCAGACCAGCGGTCCCCAGGATGCGCCAAAGCTGACCACAAATACGTTCGCCGCAACCAAGGCGATAGGTCCCCAGGCGCCGGGCAGGCTGATGTCCGAGCCGCTACCCGTTGCTGCTGAGAACGCCAGGGCCATGGTGCCCAGGGAGACGGCCATGCCGATGGAACCCGTGAGCAGGATGGGTCGGCGGCCGATCCTGTCCACCAGGGCGATGGCAACGAGGGTCACCAAAATATTGACCACTGCTGTCACCACCGAGATGGTCAGGGAGTCCTTCTCCTGGAAGCCCACAGCCTGCCACAGTGTGGTGGAGTAGTAGAAGATGACGTTGATGCCAACGAACTGCTGCAGCACGGAGAGGATGATGCCTATCCACACCACCGGCATGAGGCCAAGGCGCTTGCCTCGCAGGGAGCCCTTCTTGGCTGAGAGGGAATCTTCCTTGACCGCATCCTTGATCTCGCGGATGCTGCGTTCGGTGTCATCATCCGGGGCAATGGTTGCAAAGACCTTCGCGGCTTCTTCTTCCTTGCCCTGAAGGACTAGGAAGCGAGGGGACTCGGGCAGGACAAAAGCAATCCAGCCGTAAGCAATGGCCGGGATCACGCCGGCCAGGAACATCCAGCGCCAGGCAGGGAGCCCGAGCCACAGTTCCTGCGCCGCGCCGCCGGCAGCATTGGCAAACAAGGCGTCAGAGAGAAGCGCGGCGAAGATGCCAATGGTGATGGCGAGCTGCTGCAAGGAAGCCAGCCGGCCGCGGTGCCGTCGCGGAGAAATCTCGGAAATGTAGGCGGGGGCGATCACCGAGGCCAAACCAATCCCCAGACCGCCCACCAGCCGCCAGAAGATCAGGTCGATGACGTTGAACGCCAGCCCGGTGCCCAGTGCGCTGATCAAAAAGAGCGCGGCGCCGAGTTTCATGGCGGGGATGCGGCCCTTGGCATCGGCGATCTTGCCCGCCATGAAGGCACCCACTGCGCAACCAAGAAGTGCGACGGCGACGGCGAACCCCGTGAGGGTGTCGCCCAGTTTGAAGTCACCCTGGATGGCGTCGACGGCGCCGTTGACCACTGAAGAGTCAAAGCCAAAGAGGAAGCCGCCCACGGCGCCGGCCACGGCAAGACCCACCACCTTGCGCGGGATGGCCTTTGCGGCGGAGTGTGGAGTGCTGGTGCTGGACATGGTTCCCCCTTGTGGCCGTCATTCATGAGGGAACTGGCCGGGTCGGCAAAAAGAGCAGATTAATCTCTAAGCCAAGCTACTCCATGCCGGTAAACGGCAGAGCAAAATATGCCGTGCGCGATCCCGTGAGAAATGACTCATGGGAGCTGTGCCACAGTGCGAGCGAGAGTTGGGTGGGCCCACGCCCGCGAGGGCCCCGCTGCGAGCTTGCGAGCAGTGGGAGCGGGTGGGGATCAGTGCCCGAACGGGTCTGGATCCACTCCTGGCATCCAGGTCAGGCCGGGCACACCCCAGCCGTTGTTCTTGGCCGAACGCTTGGCCTTCTTGGCGTAGCGGGCATTGAGCCTGTCCACGTAGAGCTTGCCGTCCAGGTGGTCGTACTCGTGCTGCATGCAGCGGGCAAACCAGCCGGTGGCCTCAAAGTCCAGGGGGTTACCGTCCACGTCGAATCCGCGCACGCGCACCCATTCGGCCCGCTTGAGGGGGAAATCAATGCCGGGCACCGAGAGGCATCCCTCGACTTCGTCATCGGGATCCGGGGTGTTGCCGGAAATCTTTCCCACCGTGAGCGTGGGGTTCACCACCACGCCCCGGGCGGGGACGCCGTCGTCGTTCTCCATTTGGTAGGTGAAAATACGCAGGCCAACACCAATCTGCGGTGCCGCCAGGCCCACCCCGTTGGCTGCGTCCATGGTTTCGTGCATGTCCGCCACAAGCTTCTTGAGGTCCTCGTCAAAAGTCTTGACTTCATCGGCGCGGCGGTGGAGCACGGGCTCACCCAAAATGGTCACGGGGAGGATGGTCATGACGGATTCCTTTTCATGCTCGGGATCAGGCTCGCGGTTTGCATCTTTGATGGCAATGAAAAACACCCCGATCAAATGACCGGGGTGTTTTTGCGATTCCTCACAGAATCGCTTTTCGGGGTGAGATACGGGGTTTGAACCCGCGACCTCCTGGACCACAACCAGGCGCTCTGCCAACTGAGCTAATCCCACCATGTCCGCTTCAACCACAGCAACACCCTTTTGGAATGTCCTCTGCGCTTTTGGCAACGTCGAATAGTCTACACGAGCTGCGGGGTGGTCAAAACCAAAACCGGACCTTTCGCCTCTTTTGTGAGCTAGATCGCGTTTTTCTGGCGGAACCTGCCCGGAAACACGGGAAACCTGGCTCTAGTACTTGGCCGCAATCTTCTTGGCTGTGTTGGTGTCGGGACCCGGTGCGGGAACAAAGACGGCTTCACGGTAGTACTTGAGTTCGTTGATGCTGTCCAAGATGTCGCCCAGGGCGCGGTGCCCGCCCGTCTTGGGTGGCGATTGGAAGTAGGCGCGCGTGTACCAGCGGCGGGAGAGCTCCTTGATGGTGGAAACGTCGATGACCCGGTAGTGCAGGTGCTCCACCAGCTCGGGCATGTCACGGCTGAGGAAAACCTTGTCGGTGCCGATCGAGTTTCCGGCCAGCGGGGCCTTGTTGGGCTGGGGTACGTACTTTTGGATGTACGCCAGCACCTGTGCCTGCGCGTCCTCCATGGTGGTGCCGCCGGCCAGTTCATCCAACAGTTTCGAGGACGTGTGCATCTCGCGCACAAAGTCACCCATCTGCGCCAGGGCCTCGTCGCTGGGCTTGATGACAACGTCAACGCCCTCGCCCAGGATGTTCAGCTCCGAATCCGTCACCAGTGCCGCCACCTCGATCAGGGCGTCGTTGACGGCGTCCAGGCCGGTCATCTCACAGTCAATCCACACAATGCGTTCATTATTAATAGCCACGCGTCCAATGTACCGTGAACCCCGTCGCGCCCGCGGCCCCGCTTCATGGTGCCAGGCAGCCGTTCGGGGGATTGGGTCTCAGGGCAGCCCGCCGCTGTGCAGCCCGCAGGGGCGGGCCAGGCAATCTGAGTCCCGATGTGTGGCTGTAGACCGAAACCGCAGTGGTGCCACGGTGTGGCAGCAACCGAGGGCTGAGGCCGGCACCCGGCAGGGTGCCGGAGGCAGCGGCCACTCTGTGAATAGCGAAGGCCTGATTCCGCGTAAGAATGCCAGGAGTTTATGCCACGGACATGGCGCTGTCCAGACTCGGCGCTACCTCGGCGAAGCGTCAGCGGAGGATTCGGCGTCGTGCGGGGTAGCTGTGGCCGGGATGCGGCCCAGCAGGAACAACTGACGCACACTCCACACAAACAAGATCACCAACAGCACGTTTCGCGCGGTCAGCACGGCAGCCATGAGGGGATTGTTGTTGGAAAGGTCGTTGTAAAAAAGCGGAAAGACGAGGAACGTGAGCATGGCAATGCCAATGAGCATCGCAGCCGGAACCCGCCACGCCTTCCATTGGTAGGCCAGGCCCACGGCAACAGCCGGTCCAAGCCACACCATGAACTGGGGGGAGCCCACCTTGTTGAACACCACGAACGCCGTGGTCAGGGCAAGCGAGCCGAACAGCAGCAGGGAGGTCCGGTCGGCGCCACCGCTTCGCTTGCCCGTGTGCAGGGCCCAGAAAATCAGGCCCGCCACCAGCAGCGCAGCCGCCACCAGCAGGGGCTGCATGAGAAAACTCATGACCTCTGTGCCGGGGCCGTCCACCTGCATGGAGTTGATGTCCTGGTTCATGTACATGTGCGCGTCGCCAATGCCGAGCACGCTCATCCACAGCCAAGGGGTGGTGAAGGTGGCCTCGAGCTGCATGCCGCGGTCGCCCTGTTCCAGCAGGAAATTGAGCAGTTTGTGGCCCGAATTCATGCTCAGGGCCAGCACCACCGCGAAGGCTGTGACCAGCATGCCGGCCAGCACCACACTGACCCGCTGCTTCACCACTGTAAACAATGCAAGGACGACGGCGGCCGGCCAGACTTTTGTCCAGGTCGCCACGCTGAGGATGAAGGACGTCAGGAAGGGGCTGGCCACACCGAAGGACAAGGCTATGAGAACCACAGGGGCTGTGAGCCCATCAACCCGGGCAAAGCCCAGCCACGCCATCAAGGTGGTGAAGGAAATCCACCACAGGGCGGCCGGAATGGCCTGACGCTTTTTACCCCAACTGGTGAGTTTGCCCACGGCCAGGGTGTTCAACACTGCGATCATCAAAACCCAGATGAACAGGAAGGGGCTCTCGCCAAAGACGTAGGCCACGGCCATGGGGACCAGCGCCAAAATGGGGTAAACCCAGGGGCTGGGGCCCAGCACGCGGGTCTCGTCGAAGTCGATTGAGGCCCAGATGCGGTAGATGAAAGTGTCGCTATATGCTTCCCCTCGCAGGGACAACAGGGCCGCAAATCCAAGGAACACCAGATGAATCACAGCAAAGACGCTCCACATGCCCCAGGGAGTTTTCAGCCAGTTCTGGATCCGGGCGGGCAGTATTGCATCCCGTAGGCGGGCAAGGGTGGAAAAAAACGTGTCCGTGGAGATGGTCCAGTCCTTCTTGAGTTTGGCGGTGGCCCGGGCCGGGTGCTGGCAATCCTTAGGCGGTGGTTGGTGTTTGGCCCGTGTACGTAGGAGATGCTCAGCTGGAGTGGGTAGAATGCCAAGAACGGAGTCCTTGGCTGTTTTCATATTAGCGCAGCCGGTACTTAATCCCCGGGTTCGCCCGCCCATGTGAACGCCAAACGGGCCTGCCACGAGGGTCAAAGATAGTTCAGGAGTTTGTTGTTGAGCCGCACTGACGTTGCCATGCCGGAGATGAGGAACAGGGTGTTCGCAAAACTGCCTTTTCGCACCGGCACCTCATCCTCGGCCATCTGGCAGGGCTTTGCCGGTTCAGTGATGCTGATGCTGGGCTCCCTCGGCGTTGGTTGGCTGGCCAGCAGCTCAGTGCTCATCAGGACGCCCCTGTTCATACTGGCGCGGACCACCCCCGCAGCCGTCATCTGTGCAACGGTCCTGTTGTGTCTGGGCGCACTGCTGATGTTCAGGGCATGGCTGAGGCTGAGCCAACACTTGAGTGCCTGGCACGACGACGCCGGGCCTGTCCTACGGAAAGCCCTCATCCTCTGGGTGGCGCCCATGATGCTCGCGTTGCCGCTCTTCAGCCGTGACGCCTACGCCTACATTGGCCAGGGCCGGCTCATGCAACAGGGCCTTGACCCCTATACCAACGGGATTTCTTCGCTCAACAACTACTTCCTGCTGGGCCCGGACACCCTGTGGACCGAAGCCCCTACGCCCTACGGTCCGTTGTGGTTGTGGCTGGAACATTTGGCGGTGCTGATCCCTGCCAACAGCCCCGAAATTGCGCTCATTCCGTTCCGACTGGCCAGTCTTGCCGGCGTGGTGCTGCTGGCCGTCTACGTGCCCAAGCTGGCGGCCCGCCACGGCTTCAACCCGCACCGGGCACTGTGGCTTGCCGTTTTGAACCCCGTGACATTGATGAATTTCATTGCCAGCGTGCACAACGATTCGCTCATGATGGGTCTTGTGGTGGCGGGCCTGTACTACGCCAGCACCAAGCGGGCCGTGGTGGGCATTTTGTTTGTCACCGCCTCCATCGCCATCAAGCCCATCACGCTGATTGCGCTGCCCTTTGTGGGGCTGTTGTGGGCCGGGTCCAAGGCCGGGTGGGTGCGTAAATTTGCCATCTGGGCTGCGACGCTGGGCATTTCCATGGCCGTCATGGGGGCCATGGGAGCCGTGAACGGTCTTGGGTTCGGCTGGTTGGCGGCCCTTCAAACCCCCGGCACCATCTGGCATTGGTACGCTCCAGTGGGCATTGGCTCGGTTTCGTTGGGGTCCCTCATTGACTGGTTGGGCGGCGACGGTACCCCCGTAGCTGACGGCATCCAAAAGGTTGCCCAGGTCATCTCCATTTTGATCGTCATGGCTCTGGCGTTCGTCAAAATCCGCTTGGGGCCTTCGGGGGGACTCGGCGCAGATCTGCCCGAACCTCAGCGGTACAGTTACGCCGTGGTGCGCCGTATGGCATGGGCTTTCGCGGCCGTGGTTCTGCTGGCCCCCATGATTCAGCCGTGGTACGCCGTGTGGTTGCTGGCATTCTTCGCCATAACAGGGATCAACGACGGCTGGGCACTGCGCACAGTCTTCTATCTCAGTGCGTTCTTCATCCTGATCGCACTCACGGACCAGTTGAGCGTTTTCCCGTGGATTTCCATGGAGGCGGTGCGCAGCATTGCTGTTGTTGTTGCCCTGCTCGGCATTCTGTACATCACCCTATGGGATAGGAAGACCAGCGAACTTTTCAAGCGGAACAAGCCCGCCCAGCGAACGTCCGCGGTAAAAAACTGATCCTTAAGCAGTCAGATGCTTCAGCGCCTCCCGCTGTGACAGCGGGCTCAGCAGGCTCGCATGGTCCGCAACATAGCGGCGCACCCAAGCCGGATCAGTCTTGGCATGTTGGCGCAGCGCCCACCCGATGGCCTTGCGAATGAAGAATTCCTTGTCCGCCAGATTCGGTGCCATGACGTCGCTGAGCAGTTGCGTGTCCGTGGCCGCCTTGGCGGGCAATTGCGCAATGATGGTTGCCCGGCGGAACCAGAAGTTCGGGCGCACGCTCCACTCCCGCAACACCGGATCCATGGTTTCGCGGTGCTGTTGCAGGAGCTCGTTCAGGCGCGGCGCCACCGAATCCACATAGTCCCACCATTGCCCCGTCTCAATCACCACGGCGTAAAACGGCAGCAGCCCCAACTCGCCCCGGGCCAGACGCGAGTCGGTGAGCATGATGGCCGAGTACCGTTCCTCCCGAAATTGCGCACTCTCCCACAAGGCTGTGGCCGTGGCGTGCAGCTGCCCCACGGTGCTGAAGGGGTGTTCCCTGACCAGGGTCCGCACGGTTTTGCGCACGGACGGGGAGGGCACGCCCAAGTACGGCATGGTCGATTTCATGTAGGCGGCCATGCCCGCGGCCTTTTCCGGGAGGGCCGCCTCCGCCAAGGCGGGGCGCAGGGCGGTGAGGAACAAGGCGTTGGGGGAGCCGGCGTCGAACGTCATTTCCTCAGCGTAGTGGCCTTGGGTACTGTGGTTCCAATACCGTCAAGACTGACATACCGGGGGATCCCATGGGCAAGATCAAGACAGCTTCTGAAATTGCGGCCATGCGTGAGGCCGGCCGGATTGTGGCCCATGCCCTGGCCGCCGTCAAGGCCCATGCCGGTGTGGGGGTGAGCTTGAAGGAGCTCGACGCCGTTGCCGCCTCCGTGTTCAGCGACGCCGGAGCCGTCCCCGCGTTCTTGAACTACCACCCGCGCTGGGCGCCTATCCCGTTCCCGGGCGTGATCTGCGCCAGCGTCAACGACGCCGTGGTGCACGGCATCCCCAATGGCTACAAGCTGGCCGACGGAGACCTGGTCAGTATAGACGCCGGCGCGTTCCTGGACGGCTGGTGCGGGGACTCGGCCATCAGCTTTACGGTGGGGCAGGCGCGGCCGGAGGATGTGGCCCTGATTGCCGCCACCGACGCCGCCCTGGTGCGGGGCATTGAGGCAGCCCGGATCGGGAACACCATGGGCCACATTGGCCATGCCATTGAAAAGCAGGCGCGCCGGGAAGGCTACGGACTGCTGGCGGACCACGGCGGCCACGGGATTGGCCGCGCCATGCATGAGGAACCGTCGGTCCCCAACGAGGGGCGTCCGGGCCGGGGCATGAAGCTCACCGAGGGCCTGGTCATCGCCATTGAACCCATGCTGATAGCCGGCGGGCGCGATGACTACCAGCACGGCAACGACGGCTGGACCTTGCGCTCGCTCAAGGGCAAGAGGGCCGCGCACAGTGAACACACCATCGCCATCACGGCGGACGGCCCGGTCATCCTGACGCTGCCCTAGGTCCGGGTTGCCGTCTTTTCGCACGCCCCCGGGCACCGGACCGCGTCCGAACAGCCCATGTAGCCGCCGGTCCCTGCCACGCCCCACTGGCGAAACCGCTGGTGGCGGCTACACACTAGATTCCATGGACTCATTTCGTGACCCGGAGAACGTCATTGCGGCCCTGCGTGCCGCTGGCTGCGTTTATGCCGAGGACGAGGCCGTCATCTTGTTGGAGTCGGCCGGCACCGGGCAGGAGCTGGCGGGGATGGTGGCGCGAAGGGTGGCCGGGATTCCACTGGAACAGCTGGTTGGCTGGGCCCGCTTTCATGGCCTGCGGATCGCAGTGGCGCCCGGAGTTTTTGTGCCCCGGCTGCGCACCGAATTCTTGGTGGGACGCACCCTGGACGTCCTGCGCACCCTGGATACGCGGTCTGGTTTCTCCGCGACCGGACCACTAGTGGTGGACTTGTGTTGCGGCAGCGGTGCCGTTGGTGCGGCTCTGGCCCACGAGATTGCCGGCCTGGAACTGCATGCGGCGGACATCGATCCGGAGGCCGTGGCGTGCGCCGCCACAAACCTGCTGCCCGTCCATGGGCAGGCCCACTGCGGCGACTTGTTCGCTGCCCTGCCCCAAAAGCTGCGCGGAACAGTGGACGTCATAGTTGCCAACGCCCCCTATGTGCCCACGGAGCAGATTGCGTTCATGCCCCCGGAGGCCCGGCTGCACGAACCACATGCCGCCCTCAACGGCGGAGCCGACGGCCTGTACATCCAACGCCGTCTGGCGGCCCTGGCCCCGGCTTGGCTGCGGCCCGGCGGTTGCCTACTGGTGGAGACCAGTGTTCGCCAGGGTGCCATGAGCGCGGCGATCATGGCCGCGAACGGCTTCACCGCCACCCTTTCCCACAGTGCTGAACTGGACGGCACGGTGGTCACCGGCCGGCTCTGAATGCTCCGCAAAGCCAGCCCCCGGCCGGCGCGAGCTGCCACGCAAAGCCGAGTGCCCGGCGTCGAACATCGTGGCAAGAGGCCCTGTCCGAATTCCCCAAACGCGGATAGCCTGACGTACTACACGGCAAAATCGCAACTTGGGGAGTAATGCATGAGCTTGCACAGGCACCACCACCAGCAGGGGCAGAACCTCATTGATCCTGCCTTCGACGGCGGCATCGGGGCGATCCCCAAGCACCGGCTCCCGCGGCGGACCCAGGATGCCGACGCCGCCCTGCGGTTTGTCCAGGACGAGCTCATGCTCGACGGCAATGCCCGGCAGAACCTGGCAACGTTCGTGACCACCTGGATGGAACCGCAGGCGTCGGTGCTGATCCAGGATGCGTTGGACAAGAACATCATCGACAAGGATGAATACCCGCAGTCGGCCGAGATTGAGCGGCGCTGCGTGAACATCCTGGCGAACCTGTGGAACGCGCCACCACCCACGGGGACGGCCGATGCCATGGGCTGCTCCACCACCGGCTCCTCGGAGGCGGCCATGCTGGCCGGGCTGGCCCTGAAATGGCGGTGGCGGGCGCGCCGGGAGGCTGCGGGGGCTGACGCTGGCAAGCCGAATCTGGTCATGGGCGCCAACGTCCAGGTGTGCTGGGAAAAGTTTGCCCGCTATTGGGATGTTGAGGCCCGCCTTGTCCCGCTCGACGGCGCTACCCACCTCACGGCGGCGCAGGCCGCAGCCGCCTGCGATGAGAACACCATTGGGGTGGTGGCCGTGCTGGGATCAACCTTTGATGGCTCCTATGAACCGGTGGCGGAGATTGCCGCGGCCCTGGATGCGCTGCAAGCTAGCACGGGGCTGGACATTCCGCTGCACGTTGACGCTGCCTCCGGCGGGTTCATCGCCCCATTCCTGGATGAGGGGCTGCTATGGGATTTTCGGTTGGCGCGGGTGAAGTCCATCAACGCCTCCGGCCACAAGTACGGTCTGGTGTACCCCGGGGTGGGCTGGGTTCTCTGGCGCAGTGCGGCCGAGCTCCCCGAGGATTTGATCTTCAACGTGGACTATCTGGGCGGTTCCATGCTCACCTTCGCCCTGAACTTCTCCCGGCCCGCCGCACAGGTCATAGCCCAGTACTACACCCTGGTGCGGTATGGCTTTGACGGGTATCAGCGCATCCAGCAGCGTTCGCGGGACATTGCCGCGGCCATCGCCGATGGTATTGAAACGTTGGGGTCCTTCACACTGCTGAGCCGCGGCACCGAGCTGCCGGTGCTGGCGTTCAGCCTCACGACGCCGGAGGCGTACACCGTCTATGACCTCTCCCATGAGCTGCGCAGCTTTGGCTGGATTGTGCCGGCCTATCCCATGCCGGAGGGGATGGCCCACGTGGATGTGCTGCGTGTGGTGGTGCGCCACGGCTTCACCTTTGACTTGGCGGGGATGTTTCTGGCTGACCTGGCCACCTCAGTGCAGCGCCTCTCCGGGAAAGCCCCGGACAGGGTGGCCTTCCACCACTAGCTGCAACCACGCGTTTTAGACCTCCGCTACCGGGGGACCCGCTTGGCTGCACGGCGTAAGTGATGCGCGGCACAACGGGTGGGCTGTGACACGGGCGCAAGCCCCGGTGGCGGCGGTGCGCATGAGCACAGTGCCCTTAGGGTTCAGGTGGGCGGGGCCACGGCCGTTGCGAGTTGGGCCAGACCCTTTTCAAAGTCGCCGCCCACCAGCTTGTCCATGTTCATGAACAGCATGAAAACCCGGCCCAGGCCCTTGTTTTCACCCGTCATGGTCCAGGTGACGCGGGTGCCGTTGCCCTCGGGGACAAACGTGAATGTGGTGGGGTTGACGGCCTTCATGGGCTTGCTGAATTCCAGCCGGATGCCAATTGTGGCAGGTTCCGTGGCTTCAAAAATCTCCATGGTGCCGGCCCCGGCCTTACCGTTGCCTTTCCACGCATACTTGGCTCCCACGCCCTCAACCGGGCCCGAGTAGCTGCGTTCCATGGCCGGATCCAAGCCCTCCCAGGGCGACCATTTGACCCATTCCCGGAAGCTGGTCACCAGCGGATAAATTTCCTCTGCGGGTGCCGGGATAAATGCGCTGCGGGAAACACTGAAACCTGTCATGGTCACAGCCTATGCCGCCGTCGCTGTTCTGTCTCCAGCGCGACGGCGGATTCCCTGCTGGGCGGGCACTGTCACTCGCTGCCGCCCTCGGGCCCTTCTGCTGCATCCTGGGAATGCATGCGAATCTCCGGCATGTCCTGGCCGTCAGTTCCTTCGGCCGCGGTCTCGCTGTGTTCACGAGACGTGCCAGCCATCTGCGGGTCCATTGATGCTGATGTGTTGCTCATGGCTACCTTCTCTCCGGCCCCAAGGACAAAAGCACCAAGGGCCTCACTCTCATTGTGAACCCCACAGCAGGCTTTGTCATGGGAAGGAAATGCGAAGGAATTACGGCGCGGCCCGTCGGCCGGAGCAGGCCCGTTAGACTCGACGCGGTAGTGCTGTGCAGGACACGGGGGGGACAGATGAAACACCGCAACAAACTGCTGGCCGCATGGCTGGCGCTCACACTGGTGCTTGCCATGGCGGGATGCCGTTGGGGCCCGAATGAGCCGCCGTCGAGCGTGCGGGAAGCAGGGGATGCCGCGGGGGAGTATGCCCGGTCCCTCAAAGGCGTGGCCGGTGTGCGGGTGTTCTTCGCTCAGCCCGGCCACGACCCCAAAGACCACCCGAGCGCGGCCGATGATGTGTCCACCTGGCTTGTCTCCATCCACCTGAAGGTGGCCACGGCAAGCGACACAAGGACGGCCGTTGCCGCGGCGCAGGCCCTCGCCGAACATGTGGCCGGGCAGCAGCAACGCTTTGCGTGGGAGGTGGGCATATCCGACGCCGATGAGGCAACAGGGGCCGGCGCCGAAGCTGGGGTGTACAGCTCCCAGGGCCCGGCGCCGATCACGGCACACTACTTTGCCGTTGCCCGGGAGATTGGCGCGCTTGCCGGAGTGGAGCGGGCCACGATGGACCACGACGGGGTGGTGTCCGTGACCACCACCGGCTTTGAATTCCTGAAACCCGTGAGCACCCATTTGGTGGCGAAACAGCTTACCGCGGGCACCCTGGTGGTGTCGCAGGGACGGGCACGGATAGCCACCGACGGAAAAGCCCTGGGGGCTGAGCTGACGGAACTGGTGACAAAACTTGGCACGCACTTCGCGGCGGCCAGCATTGATGTGGACGCCCGGGCCCTGTCCGGGCAGCCCAGGCGGCGCTTGACCGTCACGGTGGACAACACCAGCCAATCCCAGCCCATCCTTGAGCACCTGCGCAGCACATCCCTGCGCTACACGCCGGGTGACGCCGTGGTTACAGACTTCATCATCGCGGAGAAGGACACAGGCCAAACACTTGTCAGCGGCACCCTGAGCTACGTGGGGCAGCAGCCGCCCCCGCCACCCGTTGACCCGCAGGCCGGGCCGCCCACCTATGCGCCGCCGTCCTATGTTCCGGCACCCCCGTGCACGGTGGGGCAGCTGGCTGCCACCATGAAAGGGCGGGTTGAGGCGGCGCTGGGGCACCGGGCCATGACCCTTCTGCTGACAAACACCAGCGCCACCCGCTGCTCCATGGAGGGGTATCCCGCGGTCAAGTTCTTCGCGGACGACGGCGCCCCCATTCCAGTGACGCTGACCCATGGTAGCTCCTACATGTTTTCCGATCCCGGCCCTGCTCCCATCAGCCTGGCGCCGGGTGGAACAGCCACGGCAAGGCTGGCCTGGGGCGCCAACTCCACCACACAGGGGCACATCCTGCCCGCGGCCATGGCGGTGGCACCCAGCGAAGGGGAGGGGTTCACGGCCACCCAGGTGCTCACGGACACGCCGGACATTATCAAGGGAAGCGAGCTGGAAGTCTCGGCCTGGGATTGGCCGGACGCACCCGTTTTTCGCTGACACGGCATCCGCCGGCGGCACCCATGCGCCCACGCAGGAAATGGGACAGACTAAGGGGTATGGAAAACGTCCTGACCCGCTGGCGCAGGGAATTACGCGGCACCTTCAGCAACAACTCGGCAGATATCCCGCAGTGGGAACTTGACCTGGAATTGGGCAACGACGGAGGTTACTTTGGGCCGGACTCGGCCGCGTGGGCCGTCCATGGCTCAATGACCACCCTGGTGGCCGGGATCCAGTCCCTGCTACTCCAGGCCCTGCACCCGGGCGCGCTCGCAGGCGTTCACGACCACTCCGACTACCGTTCCGATCCGCTGGGCCGGCTGGCAGGAACCATCCGCTGGATTTTTACGCTCAGCTACGGCAGCACCACGGCGGCGCAGAGCGCTTCGGCAAGGGTGTTGCGCATCCACGAGCATGTGCGGGGGAGCTACACCAGCAACAGTGGGGAAGAGCGCCTCTACACGGCCAATGACCCGGACCTGCTGCGCTGGGTGCACCTGGCCTTCACCCAGGCATTCCTGGCCACCCACCAGGCCTACGGCGGGCCCATCCCCGGCGGTGCCGACGCCTATGTGGCCGACTGGGCGGTGGCGGGCGCCCTGATGCAGGTGGAAAATGCGCCCGTGACAGTCAAGGAACTTCGAACTCAACTGGCGGCCTTCACGCCTGAGCTGCGCTACGACCGCCGGGTGGCCGAAACCGTTGCGTTCATCCGGAACCCGCCGCTGCCGCGGTCCCAACAGCTTGGGTATAAGGTGCTGTTTGCGGCGGCTGTGGCCACCCTGCCGCCGGAATACCGTGAACTGTTGACGCTGCACACTCCACGGCTGGGTCCCATCCCGCTTCCGGTGAGGTGCCCCACCAAGGCCGTGCTCGCCGTCGTGGGCTGGAGTTTGGGGGAAACCGGGCCCAGTGAGAAGTCGGCCCGGGCACGCCGGAAGCGGCTGGGCCTTGAGAATACTCCCAGCAACCACGGCTAGGCTTGGGATGGCATTTTTGCCCCCATGACCTCACCCACTATCCAAGGACTGCAGAGCGCCCATGTCGCCACGTACTTTTTACCGCACAGTAGCCATCGCCGAGGCCGTCACCTGGACGTTGCTGATCACCGGCATGATCCTCAAATATGGTGTGGGCGTGGGTGACTGGCCGGTCAAGGTGGGCGGGTTTGCGCACGGCCTGGTGTTCATTGGCTATGTGACCACAGCCGTCCTGGTGGGTCTGAACCAGCGTTGGCCCAAGCGCCTGATTGTTGGCGCGGCTGCCACGGCCTTTGTCCCGTACCTGACCATCCCCTTTGACAGGTGGCTGGAAAAGAACAACAAGCTCGACGGCGAATGGCGCACCACAGCGACCAGCCACCCCCGCGACGGCCACTGGGTCCAGGTGGTGCTGCGTTGGATGCTGAACCGGCCCGCACTGCTCAGCGTGGTGTTTGTGGTGTTCGTTGGCGGCATCATGGCCACCATGCTATTCATCGGCCCTCCCGGCGGCCGCTCGTAGCCGGACCGGGCTCCGGGTGGCACTAATCAGCACCTTGCTCGGTGCGGGCCAATTCAGGGCTTGGGCAGTTCAGCCTTGCGGACATCGTATTGATTGCGCGCTGCCATGATGGTCGGCATGTGCGCCTTGGTCCAATCCTCCAGAGCCTTCATGGGCCCTTGCAGGCTGGTGCCGGCGTCAGTCAACTGGTACTCCACCCGGGGTGGGATCTGCGCGTACATGGTGCGCGTGACTAGACCGTCGCGCTCCAGGTTGCGCAGGGTCTGCGTGAGCATCTTCTGCGAAACGCCGTCCACGCGTTCGGCAAGTTCCGAGAACCGCAGTGGACCCTTGGTCAGCGCACCAACCACCAGCACGGTCCAGCGGTCCCCAACGCGGTCCAGCACCTGCCGGGACGGGCAGTTGCGGTCGTAGGGATCCCACTCGAACTCGGTCATTTTCTACTCCTTGGCCATTTCATTGATTCCAGTATATCAATGTGCGCAACTCTCCTATGGCGTGTTACTCTCTTTTAGAGACCATTGGCCACTTCGGGCCAATGGTCGTCACTCAGCAAGGAGAATGCATCATGGCAAAGGTCAAAGTTTTGGGTGGAACCGGATATGCGGGAAGAAACATTGTCAAGGTGGCAGTAGAGCGCGGCCACGAGGTGACTTCCTACAGCCGCAACCTTCCTGCCGAGCCCGTTGCGGGTGCCCGCTACGTGACTGGTTCGGTGTTCGAGCCCGCCTTCCTGGCCCACGTGGTGGCCGATGCCGACGTGGTGATTGAGACCCTCTCGCCGCGCGGAGATCTCGCCGGCAAGCTCGAGGGCGTGGTTGCCGAGCTCAGCGAGTTGGCACAAAACGCGGGAGTTCGCCTAGGTGTGGTGGGCGGCGCCGGTTCCTTGTTGGTAGCCCCGGGCGGCCCCAAGCTCATGGACGGCGAGTTCCCGGTCGAATTCCTTCCCGAAGCCACCACGGGGGCTGCGCTGCTGGAGGCGCTTCGGGGCAGTGCGGAAGAGCTGGACTGGTTCTACGTGAGCCCAGCAGCGTCATTCGGTGCGTGGGTGCCGGGGGAGGCAACAGGAACCTTCCGCATTGGCGGCGATGTTCTTTTGGTTGACGCCAGCGGCAATTCCAACATCTCGGGCGCCGACCTTGCGGCAGCCCTAGTGGACGAAATTGAGACCCCAGCACACCGCCGGGCACGTTTCACTGTGGCCTATTAGACCAGCCCAAGAGACCGGACGGCGCCCGGCCGGGAACCCCGATCGGGACACGTCTCGGAACGGTGCGCCGCGCGCAGCTCGCTGCGGCTGCCAATAGGGATTAGATTGGACACCATGCCACATAGGGGAGTGCGGTCCAACCTTGCCAAGTCTCTGGACCGCTCACTCATCGTGGTCTTGTGCGCCGGAGTGGTGCTGGCTGCCATTGAAGCTGCACTGCTTCCCTTGCGGGGGCCGGCCGGCCATATTCTTGTCCTTTTTCCCCTGGTGGTCCTGGCGTACTTCGGTGCCGGTGTCCGGGCCTGGTACCGCCGCCCGGGGAACCGTTTCGGTGTCTTGATTGTGGCCGGCGGCTTTGCCGTTTTCCTCGGTGGCCTGGCCAATACCGGGATCCCGTTGCTGGTGGCGGCGGGGTGTGTGGGTGCCACCCTGGTGCTGGCCGTGATGGTGCACCTGCTCCACGCGTTCCCCTCGGGTCGGGTCCACGGGCGGATCTCGAAAGTCACTGTCATGGCCGCCTACGTAAATTCCCTGCTGCTGCAGTCGCCCAGCTACCTGTTCACCCACGATGGCCCGGCGCCGTTCCTGGTGATTGCCCACTACCCCGACCTGGCGGCCGGGACTGACCGGCTCCAGCAATGGCTGGGCACCGCCGTCATGCTGGCCACCGCGTTTGTCTTGCTGCGGCGGCTTCGCCAGGCCGACGGCGAGAGGCGCAAGGTCCTGCGCCCGCTGTTCGCCTACGGTGCCTTCGCCGTACTCTTTGTGCCGTTCGGCGCTGGCGTCCTGGTGCCCCTGCTCGGCATTGCGCCGGAGGAGCTGCTGGGGTTGCAGCTGCTGGTAATAGGCGGCATTCCCCTAGCCTTCTCCCACGGGATCCTGCGTGGCGGATTCGCCAAGACAGGGGAGCTGGAGGAGCTGGGTTCATGGCTGGGTGCCTCCGGGGGTGCCCGGTCGGCCCTGGCCGGCGCCCTGTCCAGGACGTTGGGGGATCCCTCGCTTGGCCTGTCCTTCTGGGTTCCCAAGCGCGGGGTGTTCGTCAATGAGGAAGGTGCCCCCATTGCCCCTTTGCTCGCTGATTCCGGCCGGGGCCAGGTAGAGATTGAGCTGGGCGGGCGGACGGTGGGCGCCATCCACTACGACGCCTCACTCATCGAGGCAGCGGAGCTGGTCCGCACGGCCGGGCAGGTGGTGGCCATCGCGGTTGACCGGGAGCGGCTCTCCGCGGAACTGCGCGAAAGTCACGGAGCGTTGCAGCGCTCGCGTGAACGCCTGGTCGACGCCGCGGACCGGGAACGGCGCCGCATTGCCCAGGATCTCCATGACGGCCTGCAAATGCATTTGGTCCTGCTGGCCTTGGAGGCGCAGCAACTGGCCAATGCGCCCGGAGTGGATGCCGCAACAAAAACACGGGCAACGGCGCTTCGCCAAGGCATCGACTCGGCGGCGGCAGATCTGCGCCAGCTGGTCCACGACGTCATGCCGGCGGCACTCATCGAGCGCGGCCTGGTCGCGGCAGCGGAAGACCTAGCCGACAGGATGCCCATCACCACCTCGCTGGAACTGGATGTGGACGGGCAGTCCTGCCCATCCGCCGTCGAAAGTACAGCGTATTTTGTGCTGGCAGAGGCGCTCACAAACACCATGAAGCACGCCCACGCACGCCGTGCCTGGGTGGGGCTGACCATAAAGGATGGATGGTTGCGGTTGGAAATCAATGACGACGGCGTGGGTGGGGCGAGCCTCAACGACGGTAAGGGCCTACGTGGGGTGGCGGACAGGGTGGATGTCCTGAATGGCTACTTCATCCTGGTGAGCGAGCCCGGTGCCGGCACCGCCCTGGTGGTGGAGCTGCCATGCGAGTAGTCATCGGGGAAGATGAAACCCTGCTGCGGCACGGGCTGCAACTTGTCCTTCAGGAGGGCGGCTTTGAGGTGATCGCCGCAGCGCGGGATGCCGCCGAGTTGGAGGAAGCCGTTGCCATCCACCGCCCGGAACTGGTCATCACGGACATTCGCATGCCGCCAACGCACACCGATGAGGGCCTGGTGTCCGCCCTGCGCATCCGCCAGGAACATCCGCAGATGGCTGTGGTGGTCCTCTCCCAGCACATGCAAAGGAGGTACGCGAACGAGCTGCTGGCGTCTTCCGAGGGCAAGGTGGGCTACCTGCTCAAGCAGCGGATCGCCGATGTGGAGACATTCCTGGCTGACCTCCGTGAGGTGGCGGCCGGCGGCACGGCCCTGGACCCCGATGTGGTGGCGCTCATGGTGGCGCGCGCCAAGTTGTCCGACGGCGCGGTCCGTTCGCTTACGCCGCGCCAGCAGGAGGTCCTGGCGCTGATGGCCGAGGGGCGCAGCAATTCCCGGATCGCCGCCGAGCTTGTCCTGAGCGAAAAGGCCGTGGTGCAACATACCTCGCGCATCTATGATGCCCTGAATTTATCGCTCGACGGCGACTCCCACCGGCGCGTGCAGGCGGTGATGCGCTACCTCAGTCACAGTTAGGGATGCGCCGGATGAGGCCGTTCCCGCGAGTGGCCGAGGTACTTGGTCGGCATAGATGGGCCGGATCCACGAGACATTTCCGGTGGTCAGCATTGCGCCGCAATGGCTGCAAGCCTCACCGCGGGAGCTCTGGTGTTCGCAGTTGCGGCAGATGATGGCGAGCCGGTGTTCGTGGCCTTCGCTGGGGGTGTGCTTCTGCGCCCAGAGTGTGTAGGCGTGCAGGATGGGCAGGGTGTCCGCGCCGGCCTCTGTGAGGTGATACTCATAGCGACGGGCACGGCCTTCTTGGTAGGGGGTGCGGACAGCCAGCCCCTCTTCGACCATGTATTTAAGGCGTTTCGCCAGAATGTTGTCCGCCGCGCCCACCTGTTCGCGAATCTGGTCAAAACGGTGGACTCCGGCCACCAATTCACGCAGGATGAGCAGCACCCAAGGATCCCCCACGGCATTGATACCGCGCGCTATGGGGCAGGGCCGCGCTGACCAATCGGAACGCAGAACCATGGAATTCTCTTTTCGTTAGACGCTTGCTTAAAGCAAGTCTAGCCCCTTAGGGTGGAAGAATGAATAGCTTTCCTCAAGCAAGTTACGTGCGTGGCCAGCGGTGGCTGCTGACAGCGACGCTGGCCGCCAGCGTCTTGGCGTCCCTGGACTTGTTTGTGGTGAACCTGGCGTTCGCCTCAATCAGCGACAGTTTTCCTGATGCGGCGCCGCAAACCATGCAGTGGATCTTGAACGCCTACGGCATTGTCTTCGCTGCACTACTGGTCCCGTCCGGGCGCCTTGCGGACAAATTTGGCAGGTTGTCCCTGTTCCGGTTCGGGCTGCTTGCTTTCGCCGCGGGATCACTGCTGGCCGCAATTGCCCCCGAGGTTTCCTGGCTCATCCTGGCGCGGGCGGTGCAGGGGATGGGGGCTGCGTTGGTTGTGCCGACCAGTTTGGCATTACTGCTGGCCAGCTATCAACGGCCCCAGCACAAGCAAATGATTTCCATCTGGAGCGCCTGTGGCTCCGTGGCTGCTGCGGCGGGACCCGTGCTGGGCGGACTCCTGTCCGAATACAACTGGCGCTGGATCTTTGTGATCAACGTCCCCATCGCCATTCTTGCCGTGCTGGTGACGGTTTCCATGAAGAAGGAACCCCGGCTGGATGGGAAACTGCCTGACCTTGTGGGCGTTGCCCTGCTCACTGTGGCGATTGGGTCCATGGTGGCTGCCTTGTCCTATGTCAGCGAGTGGGGTGTGGGCAGCCCATACCTGTGGGGCCTGGCGGGTGCCTGTGCTGTGGCTTTCGCCTGGTTTGTCCGGCGGTGCCGCACGCACGCCTCGCCCGCCGTGGAGTTGCAGGTTTTCGCACAGCCCTCCTTCGGTATCGCCGCCGTGGGCATGGCCGGATTCTATGTTGGCTTCGCTGCCATGCTGCTTGGCGGCAGCTTATTCCTGAGCAATGTGTGGGCGTGGAACCCCATGCTTGCCGGCATTGGCTTCGCGGCGGGGCCCGGCACCGCCGTGGTTGCCGCGCTGATTGCGGGGAAGACGCGACTGGCTCCGCATTGGCTGGCCGGGATTGGCGGCGGCTTCTTTGTCCTTGGCGGGGCACTGTGGTTCTACTTCCTAGATGAAAGCGCCCAATACTTCCCCGTGATGCTGCTGGGGCTCATGCTGACAGGTGCCGGGGCTGGAATAGCGCAAACGGGATTCCTGGCAGGCGGCGTCAGTGCACTTCCCGCTGCTGCGTATGCCACAGGAACCGGCGTGCTCAACACGGCCCGGCAAATCGGCAGCGCACTGGGGGTAGCGGCCCTGGTGGCCATCACCGGGGCGGGAACTAACGCCGAAAGCTACCGGTTGGTCTGGCTTGTCTTGGCGGCCTCCGGGCTGGTGGGGATCGTCTCGGCGATGTTGATTCGTCAGTCGCGGGGAGGTGCTGATCGGCCCGTCGGTTCAGGCAAGCCCAGGAGCGCATTCTCAACAAGCTCGCTCAACGCAGGGTGAATCCAGTACTGCCCCCGTGCCACCGAATGGGCGCTCTGGCCGAAGGCCATGGCATGGATGAGGGGCTGGATGATCGTTGCCGCCTCAGGGCCAACAATGTGGGCGCCAAGCAACTGGCCGGTGGCCGGGTTAGCCAGTACCTTGAGGAAGTGGTCCTTGTCCTCCCGGGCCCACCCTGCGGCTATGTCCGCGTACTTCTGGGTTTTCACGGCATAGGGAATTCCTGCGCTGTTTGCCTGCCACTCGGTCAGCCCCACGGAGGCGATTTGAGGATCGGAGAAGACCGCGGCCGGGATGAAACGGTGGTCTGCGGGCATCATGGACCCGGCATGGATCAGGTTGTGCTGGACCACCCGTGCCTCGTGGTTGGCAACATGCTTGAGCTGATGGGCGCTGGACACATCCCCCAAGGCAAAGATCCCGTCCACACTGGTGCGCTGGTACTCATCAACAACCACCCGCCCGGCGCCGTCCACGGCAATGCCAGCGGCCTCCACACCCAGGTTGTCGGCATTTGATTGCCGGCCAATGGCAATGAGCAGCAGCTCAGCGGCGACGGTTTGGTGGCTGTGAGGTCCCCTGACCCTAAGCGCCACGCCAGACCCGCTTGCCGTGACTTGTTCAACAGTTGAATTCAACAGCACGTCATAGCGGGCGGCGGCTTCCCTGGTGAAGAGTTCGGAGACGTCGCTGTCCTGGTTGCGCAGGAGTGCCGGGCCACGGGCAATTTGCGTTACTGCCACCCCGAACGACGAGAAGACGTGGGCGAATTCGGCCGCGATGAAGCCGCCACCAACGATGGCGATGCTGGCGGGCAGTGCGTCGATCCGCATGATGGTGTCGGAGGTGTGGGCGGTCACCCCGGGATCGTCCAAGCCCGCAATGTCAGGCAGCACGGCACGGGAACCTGCCGCCAGCACAAACTTCTCTGCCGTGATCACTTCGGTGCCGCCGTCGTGCAGGGAAATGCTGAGCTGTTTGGGAGCGGTGAACCGCCCGTGGCCGGCAAAAACACTGACATTGGCACACTCGGGACCCTCGCGGTAGGCCCTGCCCGCGGCCTCAACCGCATCGATTCGGGCAAAGATCCTGTCCCGAATTCCCTGCCAATCCACTGCGTTGAGCTGCGAATCGATGCCCAGTGCACTGCCGTGCCGTGTGGCGTCGGCAAGTTCGCCGGGATGGACAAACATTTTGGTGGGAATGCAGCCAACGTTCAGGCATGTTCCGCCAAAGAGATTGTCCTCAACGATGGCTATGCGAAGGTGGCCCAGCTCGGGGCAGGGAATGGAATTGCCGGAACCGGTTCCAATGATGACAAGGTCAAAATGCGCCATGGGCTCAGTCCTTGGAGGTGGCTTGCTTGGGTTTGGGTGAATCCCTGTGGCGACGCCTACGCAGGGCCACGACGGCGGCCACGGCAGCCCCCGCGCCAGCGAGCCACAGCAGGACATTCTTCTCCGGGTTGGTGGCAGGCTCTGAAAACTCGGAGTCCGGAGCAAATTTTTCGCGCAGGTCCCTGCCCTGGGTGACCAGCGAAAGCTCTTTCTCTTGCTTTTTCAGGCTGGCCCTGATGTCGCGGGGAGGCAGCTGAATTTGGGCCTCGGCCTTGATGCCCGACTGCAACTGCCTGCCGCGTTCAAGCTCGGCATCCACCTGGGCGCCCAAGAGCAGCGCCAGGTTCAGGATCCACAGCCACAGCAGCAGCACTATGACGCCGGCAATGGTCCCGTAGGTTTTGTCGTATTTAGCAAAGTTGGCCAGGTAGAGACCAAACCCGGCCGAGGCCAGCACGGCGGAAACGAACGCCACGGCAGCGCCCACACTGATCCAGCGGAACTTGGGCTGCTGCACATTGGGCGTGAAATAATACAGGATAGCAATGAGGGCAATGGTGAGCAGTCCAATCACCGGCCACTTTGCGGTGTCCCAAATGGTTACGGCGGCGTCGCCCATGCCAATGGCGTCACCGAGCACCTTGGCGACGGGCCCGGAGACCACCAGTAGCAGCGCAATGGTGGCTACAAGCAGTACGGCGGCGAGTGTCACCAGCAGCAGGGCCGGGCGGAGCTTCCATACGGGGCGGCCCTCGTCGGTGCCATAGATCCGGTTCATGGCCCGGCTGAAGGCGCCAACGTAGCCAGACGCCGACCACAGTGCGGTGAGCAGACCCAAGGCAAAGGTCCACCCGGCTGCCCGGGAGCTTGCCAGCTGCTTCACGGGTTCACTGATGGTCTTCACTATTTCCGCTCCGCCTAGCTGGCCCACCAAGTCCAGCATTACCTGGGTGGTTTGTTCCGCCTGGCCCACCAGCCCCACGATGGAAACAAGTGCCAGGATGGCCGGGAACAGCGACAACACTCCGTAGTAGGTTAGCGATGCTGCCATGTCGGTGCAGCCGTCAGCGCTGAACTTGGCCAGGGAACGTTTTGTTATGTACTTCCATGACTGTGTTTTTAGTTCGTTGACGCCCTGTAGTTTGCGCGCATCCTCTGGATCCGGGGCGGCCACCTGCCCCGTCGCGGAGCCGGTGCTTTCGGGGGACTTCTCTTGCGAGCTCATACCCAACGACACTACCGCGTTGGCGTGGCATTCAGCCCTGAAGCAGTTCCAGGGCCGTGTCCACCGTTGCCAGTGCCTGGGCGTTGTCTATCCGGGAGAGGGTCATGGCTGCAATGACCAATGAGGTGAGCACTATTGCCAGTTGCTGGCGGGCGTTCGCCTCAAGGCTTGGCTGTTGGGCGGCAAGGCCAAGGTTTAGCGCGGCATTGAGTTCCTGCCGGTACCCCGCAATGGCAAGGCTCACGGCGGAGTCGTTGGCGATGGGTGCGCCGGCCGCGTTCAGGAGTAGGCAGCCGTTGCCAGCTGGCAGCGAGTCGCTGCGGGCTAGGGCGGCACGCAGGCCGGTGAAGTAGTCGGTGACGGCATCCGGGGCAACGGTTGCGGCGTTGAGAGGGCGCAGCCGGGGTTCAATGATTTCGGCAAGGTAGCTCTTGATGGCGGCATCGAAGAGACCCCGCTTGCTGCCAAAAGCGTTGTAGATGCTGGAACGGCTGAGCCCCGTGGCACGCTCAAGGTCGGGAAGCGAGGCGTCCTCGTAGCCATGCTCCCAGAACACTGTCCGCGCGGAGCGGACTGCCTCGTCAGTGTCGAAGGCCTGTGTACGTCCCAATGTCATCCCTCATTTTGTGAACCGTACGGTCCAATATATAGTGGACTGGTCATTACATAATATGCCAAGTCCGGGGTCTGCGGGAACGCTGAGCTCCGCAAGGCAACAGCCAGGCGCCTCCAGTTTCCACAAGAAAGGTCACCCCGTGATCACTTCTACCAGTACGCAAATTCAACTCGCTGCCCGCCCCGTGGGATGGCCGCGCCCCAGCGATTTCGCGACAGTGGAGATTGAGCTGGGGGAGCTGGCCCCAAGTCAGATCCGCGTTGTCAACGAGTTCATGTCCGTTGATCCCTACATGCGTGGCCGCATGAGCGCCGCCAAGAGCTACGCGGCGCCGTTTGGCCTGGACCAGACGATGACGGGCGGTGCCATTGGTCGCATCGTCGAGTCCGCCCATGAGGCCTTCCCCGTGGGCTCGGTGGTGCTCCACCAGTTCGGCTGGCGAGACGTTGTCCAAGAAGACGCTGCCGGCTTCAAGATTGTTCCGGAGATTCCGGGCATGCCCCTCTCGCTGTACCTGGGCATTCTCGGCATGACCGGGTTCACCGGCTACGTTGGCCTGACGGCTGTTGCCAAAATGGTGCCCGGGGACACGGTGTTCATATCCGGCGCCGCCGGTGCCGTTGGCACGGCCGCTGGCCAGATAGCGCGCCTCCTCGGTGCCGGCCGCGTCATCGGGTCCGCCGGCACGGATGAAAAGGTTGCCCTGCTCACCGAAAAGTATGGCTACGACGCTGCGTTCAACTACAAGAGCGGCCCCGTCCGCGAGCAGTTGGCTGCGGCAGCGCCCGAGGGAATCGACGTCTTCTTCGACAACGTGGGCGGCGAGCATTTGGAGGCGGCCCTTGACGTGTTCAACCCGGGTGGCAGGGCGGCGCTGTGTGGTGCCATTGCCGGATACAACTCGACCGAGCGCAAGGTTGGGCCGGACAACATGGTCAACATGATCACCCGCGGGCTTTCCCTCAAGGGCTTCACCCTGGGCAGTTACCTTGACTTGGCACCGGAATTCAATGAACACATGACGGCATGGTTCGCGGCAGGAAAGATCGCCTACGACGAAACGGTGGTGGACGGCATTGAGAATGCCGTTGATGCGCTCCTGAGTATGATGCAGGGCGCGAACACGGGCAAAATGGTGGTCCGCACAGCAGCCACGGCGGATGTTATCAGCTAAGCCACATGGCCAGCGGTCACCTCCTTGCTCACTGCGATGGCGGCGCTGTTGGGTGAGGTGCGCAGTTCCACCCGGCGGGCGCCGCAGGGGGCCGGGCACAGCATGTACAGGACGCGCCCCTCGCTGCTTGTATGTGCAGACTCGATGGTCCAGCCGTGCTGGTGGGCTGTGTCTTGCCCGGTGGATGATTCCGTATCAGGGGTCATGGTAAAGGTCATGCAGCCCACTATGCTGTAATGGTCTTATGCATCTCAACCCTTACGGTGAATACGCTGTCCTGCTGGCGGCCTCCCTGGCCAATGACTTTCCGCCGGACAGGGCAGGCCTCATTGAGCGGGTGCGTGATTTTGGCATGACCATGGACTTCACGCCCGAGGAGCAGGACCATCCATTCGTTCGCCGGGTGATCGAGAACTGGCTGGCTGTTGTTGATGCGCCCAGCCCGGGGGAGCGTGCGGCCCTGCTCAACGCCCAGATGGCGGCCGCAGCCGCCTACCCGCGGCTCACCGACCACAACGGCGAGGGTTGGCACCTCCACTACAGGGATGAAAACCAGACGCTGGCCCACGTGCTGCGTGCCGTCATCAGCGTTGGCACGGCCCTGCATTTGACCACACGGGGCATGACCCGGCTGGGGCGGTGCGCGGCCGGGGCGGCGCCTGGGGATCCGTGCTCCGCAGTGGTGGTGGATGTGACCCGCAACGGCCGCCAGCAATACTGCTCCGTGCGGTGCGCCAACCGGGCCGCAGTCCGCCGGCACCGGGCGCGCACGGCAATCCGCACGAGCCGGCGCGCCGGATAAACCCGCTCCAGACAATGTCAGGGTGCGGGATCGCGATTTCGGCTATTTCTTGCCCTTTTTGTCGTCAACAATCCCGCCAATCAGGCCGCCGATGGCTCCGCCCAAGACGCCGCCAGCGGGACCCCCAAGAAGCGATCCGATCCCGGCCCCAATCCCGGCAAGACTTGATCCGTAGCTGACCCGGGCCATGGTGACGGTGGTTGACCCGTCGGGATCGTCGGAGATCTCAAAAGATCCCAGGGCCGCCGATGCAACCACCAGGGCCACCGGGCTGGTCTTGGGTTGTGCCAGCATTTTGCTGTAGACGTCCCGTGTAGCAAAGTAGGCGCGTTGGGGATCTCCCTTGGGCTCCCCGGCGTCGTAACCCGTCTTGTACAGCCCCAAGAGGGTCTCGGCTTCCTTGTCTGTGATGAGCTCAGCCGCGGTCAGCCTGGCGAGGATGGCCTTGTGCTCGGCAACATAGTCTCCCTTGTGTTCGGCCATGACCTGCCGCGCTTCCTTGCGTACGGCATGCATCAATTCTGGCAGTCCCACAATGGCGGTTGGTGATAGTTCCATCATGCACCTCCTGGTTACGTGCTGATATCAGGGTACGCCGGTGCGCAGCGCAACAGAATGGGTGTCAGTGATGTATTCGCGCCACCCGTTCCGGCTGCTTTTGTTTCGTGACTATGCAGATAATGCCCTCTCAAGCCATTGAGAGGGCATTATCTGCATAGTCACCGCTGGGTTAGCGCACCGATTTCCGCTCGTAGATGGCCATGGACCAGAGGTAGCCGGCAACGGCAATTGCCACGCACCAGCCCAGCGCCAGTGCGGCGTTCCACCCGATCGGGGTGCCCAGCAGCAGCCCGCGAAGAGTCTCAATGACGGGTGTGAACGGCTGGTAGTCAGCGAAGCCCTGCATCCACCCCGGCATGGAGTCAGTCGGCACAAAGCCGCTGCCCAGCATGGGCAAGATGACCAGCAGCAATGGCAGGTTGCTGGCCGTCTCCACAGACTTCGCCTGGATGCCCATGGCGACGGCGAGCCAGCTGATCGCGTAGGCGATGAGCACCATCAGGCCGGCGGTGGCCAGCCATTCGGAGGCTCCGGCGTTGGGCCGGAAACCGATGGCCAGGCCCACGCCCAGTACCAGTGCCACGGCGATCAGTGTTTGGATGGTGTTTCCCAGAACGTGGCCGGCGAGCACCGAGGACCGCGAGATGGCCATGGTGCGGAACCGTGCCGTGATGCCCTCGGTCATGTCCATGGACACTGTGGTTGCCGTGCCGCCAGCCCCGCCGGCAATGGTGATGGCCAGGATGCCCGGCATGACGTATGCCAGGTAGGCGGCACGCCCGCCGGCCGGGTCAACGCCGGGCAGGCCGGCGCCGAGGGTGCCGCCAAACACAAACACAAACAGGAGCAGGATGACCACTGGCCCCATGATGGTGAACACTGACAGGCCGGGGTAGCGGATCATGTGCAGCAGGTTGCGCCGCAGCATGGTGACTGAATCGGTGACGACATGGGACTTGCCCGCAGCGTGTGGACGCGCGGCGTTGATGGTGGTCATGACGGTACTTCCTTCGACTCGACCCGGCCGGTGAGTGCAAAGAACACGTCATCGAGATCCGGGGTGTGGATGCTGAGGTCCGCGACCTCAAGGTTGGCCGCATCAAGACTGTCCAATACCGTGCGCAGTGCGTGGACGCCGCCGTCGCTGGGCACCGTGAGCGCCAGGGCGGCTTCGTCAGGGGCGGACCCCCTGAGCAGGTTTGCCGCGAAGTGGAGGGCCGTGGAATCGGCGAAGCGGAGCTTGATATGGCCACCGGGCACGAGGCGCTTGAGTTCATCCGGTGTGCCGTCCGCCACGATCCTGCCGCCGTCGAGCACCGCAATGCGGTCCGCAAGCTCGTCGGCCTCGTCCAGATACTGGGTGGTGAGCAGGACGGTGGTGCCTTCGGCGACCAGGCTGCGCACAATGTCCCACATGGTGTGGCGGCTGCGCGGGTCCAGACCGGTGGTGGGTTCGTCGAGGAAGATCACCCGCGGGGTTGCCACGAGGGTCATGGCCAAATCCAGGCGCCGCCGCATCCCGCCCGAATAGCTGGCTAGCGGCTTGCGCGCTGCTTCGACCAGGTCAAACTGTTCCAGGAGCTCGGTCACCCGAGTCTTGGAATGCTTGGCGCCCAAGTGGCGCAGCCTGGCCATCAGCAGAAGGTTTTCCTCGCCGGTGAGCAGGTTGTCGACGGCGGAGAACTGGCCTGTGAGGCCGATCTGGGCCCGCACGGCGTCGGGATTGCGCACCACGTCGGCGCCGGCCACCGTGGCGGTGCCGCCGTCGGGCCGGACAAGGGTGGAAAGAATGTGCACGGTGGTGGTTTTGCCGGCTCCGTTGGGACCCAGCAGGGCGGTGACTGTACCTGCGTTGACTGTGAGGTCGACGTCGTCAAGCACCACCTTCGTGCCGTAGGATTTCCGCAGTCCGCGGACGTCGATCGCTGGAGTGTTCATGTCATTTCTCCTTCTTGCGCTCCGTGCCCACCGCTAGGGGGCGCGTTGGATGGTGATGTCGCCGTACTGGGTGCGCGCACGTACCGCCACGCTTTGTTCGGCGGCGGCCGGTGCGTTCTCGCCGTCGAGCTGGTTGCGCACGTGTCCCTCCTTGGCGGACAGGTCCAGCCAGGCGGGGATGCCAGCCAGGACGCCGATGCTGACCTGCCCGTAGCCGCTCTCCACCTCGATGGAGCCGGCCGAGACTTCCCCCAGCGAGATGGTGCCGTAGGCGGTCTTGGCGGCGACCGAGCCGCGTGCCCTGGTGATTTCCAGGTCGCCGTAGGAGAGTTTTGCGTCCAGACCGCCGCCGGACTCGCCAACGAAGATGGAGCCATGGGAGGCCTTGAGGATGGCGTCCCCGGAGACGGCGCCGATCCGTATCTGGCCGTGGTCCGCCGTGATCTCCGCGCCTCCCTCGACGGCGCCCACCCGTGCCGTCCCGTGGCCGGCCCGCAACCAGAGGTCGGCAGTGGTGTCGACTTCCACCGAACCCGTTGACGCCTTGATCCGGGTGGCGCCCAGGCGGCCCGAGGTCCGCACCGTGCCCACGGCGAGTTCTGCGGTGAGCCGGGAGCCTGTTGGGAGTTCGACTTTCACATCCACCGAGTCAAAGGGGCCCGGGCCGATCCAGCTCAGGCGCGGCCGCGGGCCGGTGATGGTGATCCGCTGGCCATCGAAGTCCACCTTGGTGTCCTCGGCGCCCCGCCGGTCAACATTCTTCGACGGGTTGGTGGCTGTCACGGTCACCACTGTGTCCGTGCGGTCGCTGGCGAAGACCTCTAGCAAGCCAACCTGGACGTTGATGGCGAGGTCTATGGGTGTGGGGGTGTTGTACGTGGGCATGGCGGATCCTCCTGCGATTTTTGGGTGTGTTTGGCCGGCCCCGCGGGTTCGCGTGGCTGCTGTGTGGTTTCTTGTGTGGGCCGGTTGGCTAGCGTGCCCAGCCGGCGAAGTTGTCGCCTGTGCGCAGGGTCTTCTGCGTGATGCGCCGCTGTTTGGGTTGCAAGGCTGCCGCAATAGCGCGGACCAGCCAGGTGTTCACCGAGGTGCCGTCGGCCGCGGCGGCCTCGTCCACCCGCACCTTGAGGGCGTCGGGCAGGCGCAGGGTGGTGCGGGAGGTGCTGGCGTCCTCGAGGTCGACGGGCGCGGCGGCTGTTTCGTCGTCCTCCGATTCGGCGCTGGGCGCGGACACGACGAATTCGACGTCGCGCCCGCGCAGCCGCAAGTCAACCGAGCCGGGGGCCATGTCGCGGGTTATTTCGCCAACGGCTGCCGAGAGGGCATCGAGCAGCACCAGCCGGGTTGCGGCATCAAGGCCTGCGGCCAGGCGTTCGGCGGCGGCACGGGTTTCCGCCGAGCCGTGGTCTGCGGCGTCCAGCAATTGGCGCTGCAGCTCGTTTACGTAATGTCCAAGTTCCATGACACCAGCATGACACCACAGTGGTGTCACGTCAAGAGTTTGTGGTGTCACATATTCATTGGCGGCGGATAACACCGGAAAGGTGTTCCCTTTTACCGCTGGAAAAGAGTGCGTCGACGGCACTGTTTTTCAACAAGGAAGCACCTCTCTTTGCCTATCCATCCCCTGGATCCGACACCCTCGTGCAAGCCCAGGGCTAAGCAAACTCCCTTGCCCTGAACTGATTCCGGGGGCTACGCTCCGGACCGGCTGAGTTTGCGGGCCAGAAGCCTGCGAGCTCCATATCGTGCTGCAACAGGCACCGCTGCGAGCGATACACAGCGGAGCCAGAGCGGGCCGATGATGGCCGGATCCACCAAGATGAAAGCGCAGCAGACAGCGTCAAACAGAAGGGTGAAGGTCACTCCGGCCTCTGTGGTGTCAGGCTTCTTTCCTGTCTCTGTCTCGTGAAACCCTCCCAGCACAAAACCGATGAGTGCCGCTGCCATGACCAGTCCGATGACTGCCAGGAAGGTCATGAATCCCATAGGTCTAGCCGCCTGTTGGCTAGCGATTGCTTGCCTTCGAAAATCCGCGCCACACCGGAGACTGCTGAAAGCGGGTGGCTGCCTGGCCAGGTGGCCGCACCCGTGCAGAGGGCGTTGTTTGAGAAGATGGAGCCATGAAGAATATGAGCAGTGGCCGGCACACGGATGCTCCCGCCACTGGCCGGCCTGGCTGGAACCGCAACCAGTGACTACTGGGTACGCCGCGATCGCAGGCAAACTGCGACAGCGCATCGAGGCGGGGGAGTTCGCCGTGGGTGCCCGCTTGCCCAGCGAAGCAGCGCTCGCGGCGGAGTATGGTGTCACTCGCAGCCTGGTGCGCCGGGCGATGGCCCAGCTTGCGCGCCAGGCTCAGGTTCGCTCGAGTCCGCGCGGCGGTTGGTTCGTTCAGGCGAGCCACCAGACTCAGGGCTTCGATTCAATGCAGTCATTCGCACAGTGGGCGCAGGCGGGCGGCCGGATGCCGGGCGGAAAAGTGGTCTCCCGCGACTTTCTGCCTGCGAGCGCCAGCGAAGCCCAGCTGCTGGGTGTGGGGCTTGGCGAGCCGCTGTTGCGCGTCACGCGGTTGCGCACCCTGGACGGTGCGCCGGTCATGGTGGAGCGTTCCACGTGGGCGCCCTGGGTGGCTCCGCTGATGAACAGTCTCCCGGACGACGCCGTCTCCACCACGGCAGCTCTCGCTGACGCAGGCATTCTGATAGCAGTGGGGAACCACCGGATTGAGGTGGCTGCCGCGTCGAAGCAGGACTCCGAGCTGTTGCTTGTGCGGCGCGCCAGCCCGCTGCTGCAGGTCGGCCGGCTCACCTCATCCGGCGATGGGCGGGTTGTTGAGCTGGGGGAGGACCGTTACCGCGCCGGGGTGATTGCCTTCGACGTCAACGCGGGGGCGAGTACGCGCTCGGCGGTGTGAGGGGCGGGCGCACCATAAGTGGGCCCAGTGCGCACAGTGGGCCCACGGATTTTCCGCCACACGGCGGAAGGGCCCTGCTGGACGCTTTTTGTTCACCTGCGGTTCGTTTGGGGCTGGTTCTCTACTTGAGGCCCAGCCCCCACCCGAACTAAGGAAGCCAATGTCCAGCGAGCCCAAAGACTTCACCCCCGACCCCTACGAACGCACCGAGAGCATCCCTGCGGAGGTCCTCCGCTCCGGGCTCTCCCGCCGCGGCATGCTCAAGGCGCTCGGGCTCCTCGGTGGGGTGGGGACGCTGAGCGGCGCCGCGGGTGCTGCGTGGGCGGGGCCGCTGCAGGCCAAGGGTGCACGGCCGGCCCAGTACTCCCTCCCTGAGGGGTTCAAGGGCGACATCACGGACATCAAGCACGTGGTGGTGTTTGTTCAGGAGAACCGCTCATTTGACCACTACTTTGGCGCGCTGCCGGGTGTCCGCGGTTTCAACGACAAGCAGTCGCTGACGTTCCAAAACGGCAAGGACGTGTTCTCGCAGCCCAACGGCTCCTCCTTTGTGAAGCCCAAGCGGGTCACCACAGTGGCTGGCACCACCACGGGCCTTGACCACACCTACTCCGGCGGACTGAAGGCATGGTCGAACGGCACGTACAGCAACTGGATCGGGGCCAAGGGTGCCGCCACCATGCAGTACGTCACGGGTGAGGAAATCCCCTGGCAGTGGTCGCTCGCCAGCGCCTACACCATTTGCGATGCCTGGCACTGTTCCGTCATTGGCCCCACCACACCCAACCGCCTCTACCACTGGACGGGAACCTCCAAGGGGGTTACCGGCAACGGCGGCGAATCCAACGGTACCCGTGCATGGGAGACTTACCCCGAGGTGCTGCAGAACGCCGGAGTCTCCTGGCGCATCTACGTTGACAACTCCAACAACGGCAGCAGCTGGGTGGGTGACTACACCGACAATCCCATCCGCGGCTTCTCAGCCTTTACGACGTCGGGCAGTACAGCAACCGATGCCGCCAACAGGGCCAGTGCCGAGAAAAATGCCCCCGGCACGGGCCTGATCTGGCGGGCGGGATCCAGCCCTTACAAGGCAAGCGGCGCACCCAACAATGACAGCGACGCCAACCTCAACGCCGTCCTGAAGGACTTCATCGCCGCCTGTAAGCCGGATGCCGAGCACCCGCTGCCGCAGGTCTCCTGGATTGTGGCCCCCTACAGCTGGTCCGAACACCCCTCGGCGAACCCGGAGCACGGCGCACACTTCAGCAACCGTGTCATCAGCACGCTGCAGAGCAACCCGGAGCTGTGGAAGAACACCCTGCTCATCATGACCTTCGATGAGAACGACGGCTACTTTGACCACGTGCTGCCGCCCTTCGCCGAGCCCGGCACACCGGGGGAGTACTCCGGAAGCACACCGCTGGGCTATGGCCCCCGCGTGCCCGCCATCCTGGTCTCACCCTGGACCCGTGGCGGCTGGGTCAGCGGCGAAACCTTCGACCACACCTCCATCATCCAGTTCCTGGAAACCTGGACCACAGCCATCGGCACACCGGCACGCAGCACCACTATCACGCCGTGGCGCCGCGCCATCAGTGGGGACCTGACCAGCTCCATGGACTTTGCCAATCCGGTCTTTGACACCCCGTCGCTACCGGACACGGAGGCCCTGGTGCAGATTGCCCGGGCTGGCGGCACCATCGGCACCCAGGTGCCCGAGGCTGACAAATGGGACGGCGGAACGCTGCGCCACCGCCCGCTGTCTTTCCACCCGCACGGCACCTTCGCCGAGGACAGGGAAACCGGCACCGTCGCGGCCAAGCTCTCCCTGGCGGGCGGCCCGGACGGGAAGGCAGTGAGCCTGCAGGCGTTCCCGGACAAGTACGCCACCTTCGCCAACACCCCGCACACCGTCTCGGCAGCAACACCAGCCACCTACGAGTGGGACGCGGCGGCGTTTGACGGCAAGTATGCCTTCAGCGTCTACGGCCCCGACGGCTTTGTGCGCTCGCATGCCGGAACCGTTGTCCCCGCCGGCCAGAACAACGCAGCCGTTCCGCGCGTCGACGTGGCGCTGGTGGCCGGGACCGCTGGCAAGGAACCGATGGTTAAGATCACCTTGCGCAACGACGGACTGCAGCCCGTGCGCTACATGCTCAACGCCAACGACTACCTGGGTGGCACGCGCAGCGTCTGGGTCCACCCCGGTGCCAGCCAATCCATCGATTGGCCCACCTCCGAGGGGTACTACGACGTGGTCCTCACGGCGGAAACCGGCACCGGCTGGCGGCACCGCTATGCCGGCCGTGTGGCCCAGATTTCAGCCTAAGCACCAGCCCCCTTTGTTGACCCACCTCGCCAGTAAAGAGAAGCCCATGGCCGCTAAGCCTCGCAGCAAAACCACCGTCCCGCGCACCCGCATGCGCCGCCTCCTAGCCGCTGGAACCACTGCGGTGATCGCCTTTGCCAGTGTTGCGGCTCTGGGCTACACGGCATCTGCCGCCCCCGCTTGGGATCCGGCGGATGCCCTCAAGCCCGTGGCGTCCTACACGTTCGACGCCGATTCCGGAACCACAGTGGCCGACTCCTCCGGCAGCGGCAACAACGCACTCTGGAAGGGCACCCCGGCCTATGTGGCAGGGGTGACCGGACAGGCGGCGTCCGTCAGCGGCGGGGCCAACTATGTGAAGCTGCCGCTCGTGGCCGGGCAGACGGACGCCGGTGGAAGCTTTTCCTACGAATTTTGGATGTCGGAGAGCAGCCGGACCAGCTACGGCCCGCTGGTGAGCAACCAGGACTTCAAAGCCTGCAACAACAAGGGGCTGACCCTGTACAACCAGACCACCCCGGGTGTGCTCGACGCCTGCTGGGGCCAGACCTCCGGCGGAACCAAGCAGTACGTGAAAGGATTCTCCGGCAACCTCCTCAACGCCTGGCATCACGTAGCCGTGGTGGTGGACCGCACCGCCAACACGGCGGTCTTCTATGTTGACGGCGTCCAGAAGGGAAGCTCGCCCGCCGGATCCATCACGGCGTCGACGGCGTTCAACAGCGGACTGGCGTTCAACGTGGGCGGCCTGAGCGGCAGCGAGAACGACACCGCCGACGGCTACAGCAACGCCTCCATTGACAACTTCAACTTCTTCAACGCAGCCATTCCGGCCGCCCAGGTGGCCGCGGACTACACGGCCAGCAAGCCGACCACCGTCAACTACACAGTCACCTTTAACGGCAACGGATCCGACGGCGGCACCACCGCGCCGCAGGGCCTGACCGCCGGTCAGCAGGTGGCACTGACCCGCAACGGCTACACCCGCGCAGGGTACAAGTTCATGGGCTGGTCCACCAGGGTCGCCGGCGCCGTGGAGTACACGGACGGGCAAACTGTCAGCGACCTGTCCACGTCCCCCGGGGCAACGGTTGCCCTGTACGCCGTCTGGAATCGCTACCGCACCGCCGGGGACACCGTGGCACCCATCGTCTCCTACGATTTCACCGCAGACTCCGGCGCCGCCATCGAGGACAGCTCGGGTAACAACAACTCGGGCACCTGGTCCGGGACAGCGGGGTACGCAACAGGTGTCAGCGGCAACGGCGCCTACGTCAATTCGCCCAGCGGCAGCAACAAGGGCGTGAACTTCTTCAAGCTGCCATTGATTGCCGGTCAGACCGATGCCTCCTCGAGCTTCTCATACGTCTTCTGGCTCAATGAGGCGGCAACCAGCTCGGGCTCGCCCATCGTGTCCAACCAGGACTTCGCCCACTGCTACAACAAGGGCACCACGCTGTACAACACCGCGGGAAGCCCGGGCATACTGCGTGCCTGTTTTGGGCAGAACGGCACCTCCACCTCACAGAACTACCTGGCCAACGTCAGTACCAGTTCGGTGATCGGCGCGTGGCATCAGGTGGCAGTGGTGGCTGACAGGACGGCGGGAACCATGACCACGTACCTTGATGGCCAGCAGACCGTGCAGAGCACCACGCTGACCAGCACGTTCAACCTCAAGAGCGGATTTCCCTTCACCGTGGGCGCCGAGGGCTCGGGCACGGACACCCTGGACGGCTTTGTCAACGCCACCATTGACAACTTTGATTTCTACAACGCGCCCGTCAGTGCGGCCCAGATTCAAAACCAGTACGCAGCGGCAAAAGCCGGCATGGGAACCACCAACAATGGCTCCACCCTGGAGCCGGGCTTTGTGAGCAGCCTCTTCCGCGCACCCCAGGTGCGGGCAGGCGGGGCCGTCTCACAGACCGTTTCCGGCTTGTGGAATGGCAAGGCTGTCACCTCTTACACCAAGGTTGCCGGCGATGACTGGCTCAGGGTTGCCGCCGATGGAACCGTCACAGGAACCGCCCCGGCGCAGGCACAGCAGGATCCTGCCACCATCACTGTGCAGGCGTCCGACGGCGCCACCACCTCGGCGATCACCGTCCAGATTGAGGTCATCGGCGCCCAGGACGCACCACAGCTCGCCACAGCCACCTGGAACCTGTGGGATGCCGGGGCGCACGTGAACGATTCCACCTTCAAAAACCTGGCCGTGATTGCTAAGAACGGCCTGGACGTGATCGGTGTCCAGCAGGACGGCGGCACCGGAGCGGCCCAGTTGGCAGCGGCGCTCGGCTGGCATGCTGTGGAAGGCGACGGCGGCACAGGCATCGTCTCGGCCTACCCCCTGGATGCCGGCGCAGCTGCACTGGCGGCCGGCAAGGTACCGGCCGTCGGGGCCACCGCCCATGTCCTCGGCCAGGATGTGAAGGTCTGGAGTGCAGGGCTGAGCAACGCCGGCTATGGGCCCGAATCGGCGTGTCAGGGCGGCATCACCGACCCGGATGCATTGGTCGCCGCAGAGCAGGGCACGGACCGTTTCGCCCAAGCGCAGCACCTGGCCGCCGCAGTGGTCCAGGACGTTCCCCAGGCCGGCACCACTCCGGTGGTTGTGCTGGCCGATCTCCAGTCCCCGTCCGCTGCCGACTGGACGGCGGCCACCTCGGCTGCGCACTGCGGGGTGGGACCCGTTGCCTGGCCCGTCCCGGCGCAACTGGCGGCTGCGGGCCTGCAGGACTCGTTCCGAGTGGCCAATCCGGATGCGGCCAAGGCGCCGGGCAACACCTGGTCCCCGATCGTGACCACCAACCCGTCCACGGGCACGCCGGAACCCCAGGACCGGATCGACTACATCCACTTCGCCGGTGACTCGCTCAAGGTGCTCGGCTCCAATACGCTAGTTGCCGGCTGGCCCTCCGCCAAGAACATCCCCGGGAACAGCTGGACCAGCAACCACCGCGCAGTGGTGTCAACCTTCAGCCTCGGAAAACCCGTGCCGCCCAAGCCGGCACCCACGGTGTCCGTCACCAAGAGCAACATCGCCCTGCAACTTGGCTCAACACCCACGCCGGGAGACCTCCTGACCCTGGTGGGAGCCTCCTCGAGCACCGAAGGTGCAACCCTCAGCGCGGACACCAGTGCACTGGACTTCACCAAGACCGGAAGCTACCCGGTGCAGCTGACGGCCACCGACCCTGCCACCGGCCAGGTGTCACAGCCGGTGGGCATTGTGGTGAAGATTGTGCCCGTCCTGACCGTCACCTTGGCCCACCCGGCGGCCGCCCTGACACTCGCCAGCGGGCAAGTGCTCACCGCGGCTGATGTTGAAACAGCCGCGCAACCCTCACTCAACCGGCCGGGATCCCTGACGATCGACCTCACCACCGTGGTCCAGGGCCTCAGTGGCAGCTATCCAGTGAGCGTGACAGGCACCGACGACGACGGCTTCACCGCCACGGCGGCGGCAACGCTGGCCATCACGGTTATGCCGCTGGTCACCGAATCGCCGAGCGCCTCACCCAGTGCCTCTGCCAGTGCGACGCCGAGCGCAACCGCCACGGCGACGCCGAGCGCAACGCCGACGGCGGGCACGACTGCACGGCCGTCACCGACAGCCACACCCAGCGCGGAACGTCACGGGGATGGCCTGGCCAGCACGGGCTCTGATGCCGGGCTGCGCCTCACCGTGGCGGCACTGTTCCTGCTGCTGGGAGCCCTGGCGCTCACGGCGCGCCTGATGCTCATTCGGCGCAGGGCGTCCCACTGAGTTGCCGGTCCCGGCGGGCCACAAGCCGCCGGGACCCGCCCTGGTGTGGAAAACTTGGAGTCATGACGCCGCAGACCCACGATAAAACCCGAGAACGGTGTGCCACCGCAGCCATGGCTGGTGTGGGCGTGTACGTCCTCGTTGATGTGGTGCTGCAATGTCTGCCCCCGCACTACAGCGTGATCAGCGACGCCGAAAGCAACCTGGCGGTAGGTCCTTTTGGGTGGATCATGAACTTGAATTTTCTTGGCCGGGCCGTCACCACCGGGTGTGTCATCGCCGCCATCAACCGAACCGGTCCGACCTCCGGGCCCCGGCGGACGGGGGTGGCCCTCTTGGCAGCCGGTGGCCTGTGCTCGGCTGCGCTGGCGTTCTTTCCCACCGACATTGATGCCGGATCCGGCCTGGCTGTGGCGACGACGGTGGGTGCAGTCCATCTCTACGTTGCCAGCGCTGGATTCCTGGCCGCGCTGGCGGGTACCCTCCTGCTGACCCGCTGGATCCGCTGCGTCCCGGAGCTGGCAAGGGCCCATCGGCCCGCATTTGCACTCGCGACAATTGCCGCCGTCGGGCTCGCCTCGCTGGTTCTTGCCGCCTCCCTCCGCCCGGATGTGCTGGGTCTTGCAGAGCGGATCTGCCTCGCCGGAATACTAGGCTGGGTGTTGGTGGTGGGCAGGGCCATCAGGCGGTTGCCACGGCGAAGCAAAACGGTTTCCATCGGGGCGGGGATCAGGGCTGCGCTGTAATTTTCGGGTTGGTCCAAGACATTTTCCTGGACCAGAGGGGTCCTTCGCGACCCTTGGGCGGCGATTCATGCCACGGAGCTGGGCCGTCAATAGCGCGATGGGCACCTCACTTTTTGTCCATCGTCAGGCACAGCAAGTGCATGAACGTGGTGTATCGCTCCTTCCATAGTTGCCCAATGCCCGGCTTTTCCGCCGACTAAGCGCCTATGCTGAGGAAATGTCAATGACAAAAGCCAAACCACCGGTCCATCGCTGGGTATTCTGGCCAGCGGCCTTGATAGTCCTTGTGTTCGCATCGTTTGCCATGATTGCCCCCGACACCGCCGAGGCCCTGTTTTCCGGGATCCAAGGCACCATTGTGGGGTACTTCAACTGGTATTACGTGCTGCTGGCCACCGCCCTGGTGATTTTTTGCTTGTGGCTGGGCTTCGGCAAGTTCGGCGACATCAAGCTGGGCAAGGACGACGACGAACCCGAGTTCTCGCTCGGCTCCTGGTTCTCGCTGCTCTTCGCCGCAGGCATGGGCATCGGCCTGGTGTTCTACGGTGTCAGCGAACCGCTGAGCCACTTTGCCTCACCGAAGCCCGGCACCACGGGCACACCCGGCGAGCTGGCCCAACAAGCCCTGTCACAGACTTTCCTGCATTGGGGCGTCCACGCCTGGTCCATCTACGTAGTGATCGGCCTGGCCCTGGCCTACGCCATCCACCGGCGAGGCCGGCCCGTATCGATCCGTTGGACGCTGGAGCCGCTGCTGGGGAAGAGGGTGCGCGGCGGGCTCGGCAACCTGATTGACGTCATCGCCCTGGTGGGCACCATCTTCGGCGTGGCCACCTCGCTGGGGCTTGGTGTGTTGCAGATCAGTGCTGGCCTGGAAAGCGCCGGGCTGATCGAATCCTCCATGTTCATTGATCTGGTCATTATTGTGGTGATCACCTGCTTTGTGCTGTTCTCGGTGCTTTCGGGTGTGGGCAAGGGCATGAAGTGGCTCTCCAACACCAACCTAATCCTGGCCGGCATCATGGTGGTCTTCCTGCTGGTGGTGGGCCCCACCCAGTTCCTGCTGCGCACCTTTGTACAGTCCACCGGCAACTACCTGCAGGATTTTGTGGGCATGGCCTTCAACGTCAGCGCCTTCTCCGGTGCCGAGGGTGAGGCCTGGCAGTCCACCTGGACCACGTTCTACTGGGGCTGGTGGATCTCCTGGGCCCCGTTTGTGGGCATCTTCATTGCCCGGATCTCCAAGGGCCGCACAGTACGCCAATTCGTGGCAGGGGTCATCCTGGTGCCCACCCTGGTCACCCTGCTGTGGTTCAGTGTGTTGGGTGGAACAGCCCTCTACTCCGAGCTCTCCGGCAAGGGCGGACTGGTGGGCCCTGACGGAACGGTTGATACTGCCGGCGCGCTGTTTGCCACGCTGGCACAACTTCCTGCGGGCTCGGTGCTCACCATTGGGGCGATCATCATGATTGTCATCTTCTTCGTGACCTCCGCCGATTCAGGCGCCCTGGTCATGGGCATGATCGCCAGCGGTGGAGATGTGGAACCCAAGAACTGGATCCGCATCTTCTTCACCTTGGCCACGTCCCTGCTGGCCAGTGCACTGCTGCTCTCCGGCGGCCTGGAAGCACTCAAGACAGCGGCAATCATCATCGCCCTGCCCTTTAGTTTCGTCTTGATCCTGATTTGTTGGTCAACCTACCGGGCGTTTTCCCGCGAGGCCCGCGCCTACGACAAAGCCAAGCGGCTGGCCTTCGTGGACCACATTGGTGACTTCTATGGATTGGAGGTGGAGGTCCCCAACCAGGACTCGCCGCTGCTGAATTTGCGGGCCCTGACGGCAAGGCTGCGCAGGGGGCTTCCGCCGGAGAAGCGCCAGCGCATCGATCCGTTCGGCCACCACGACCCCGCCGGAACCCCATCAGCCGGAACCCCGACGGCCGGAACCCCGACGGCGGATGAGCCCGCCAAGCCGGACCAATAGCGGCTACACCTTGGCGGAGCGCCCGCCGGGTGCGTGGGCAATCATTTCAGGTGCCCTGGCCACCAGCAACCACACGGGCAGGACGGCAAAGCAAAGCACCGGCAGGATCCGTACGTCGCCGGAAACCACCACGGCGATGAAGATGGCAATCCAGCCATCCCGTGACACGGCCAGGACCATGCCCAGGACCCCGGCGGCGAGGCCCAGGCCCAGCGGAATGCCTGGGACTAGGGCGTGGCACAGCAGTCCAACGGCCACCCCAATGAACACCGCAGGGAAGATGCGCCCGCCACGGAAGCCGGCGGCAGCGGCAATCAACAGTGCCGCCAGCTTCACGCCCACGATGCCCGCGAGCTGCCACGGCGTGAATGTCCCGGCCTGCTCCACCAGCTCAACCATTTGGGTGCTGCCCTTGAAAAGCGTCAGGGGCCCACCCAGTGCCCCCAATGCACCGAGAAGCATGCCGCCTAGTGTTGTGAAGAGCAGGGGCCTCTTCAAGGTCCGGAAAGCAGTGTGTAGCGGTTGGAACACTGCCGAGCCCAGCAGGCCCACCAAGGCTGCAACGCAGGCCACGGCCACAGCGGCGGGCAGCAGCTGTAGCAACGGGGCGTCGGTGAGTGGCAGGGCGGGTGCCCGGAGCTGCTCTCCGCCAAGAAAAGCCAGGGTCATGGAGGCCGTGCTGGCCGAGAGTAGGGGCAGAAAAAGCCTGTCCCACAACAGGCCTCCGGTTTTGGCTGCCGCAACCACCCCTGTCAGCACTAGGATCGCAGCCACCGGGGTGCCAAACAGTGCGCCAATGGTTCCGGCTGCGGACACCATCACCACCAATTCGATGCCGATCTGTGGCCACAGCCTGTTGATCACAGCCACCATGATGGCTGTGTTGATGGCAATGATTGCCGATTCCGGGCCCAGGCTCACACCGCCTGCCAGACCCAGGATGGTGACAAGCGCCATCCCCGGCACGGCGGCGATGCCCATGGGTGGGCCAATGAGTTCAACTGTTGCCGAGTCGGTGCCGCCGTGGCCGGGGACCAGAGTGACGGCCAGGCCAATGGCACAGCCGATGCTGCTGAGAACGGCAAAAATCCACCAGCCCGAATCGGGGGAGACATTCACCGCATGGGGCAGTTGCAACCACAAGAATTCCTGAACCACGTGGGCGGCCTCGTCCACCAGAAACAGGCACAGGGCGCAAACCACACCAACAATGATTGCCGGGACCGAGAACCGCACCAGGGTCCGGACGGAAGGGGCCTCGTTTTCGGTGTTGGTGTTCACCGTCCACATGCTACCCGAACGGCCCCGCCGGTCGGGCAGCATGCCGGCCATGGCTCCCATCAGGACGGGAAAGTGTTGCGTCAGTCCTTGTCTGCGTTCGCAGCGGCGAGCAGCTGCTCCAACTGCTCCGGCTCAACCCCCGATCCCGGGAACCCCATCATGCGCCCAATGGGTGCCGAGGCCAGCATCTTCAGCACGGATGGATCGGACATCATGCCGGCATTGCTGCCGCCGCCCATGGCGGCTGTAATGATGGGGCCTGCCACCGGGTGTGCCAGTACCTCGCCAATACTGGAATCGACAGTCAGCGGCACCCGGATCGGCTCTCCTGCAACGGCAACGGACAACGTTGCGCGAATGTCGCGGCTGGATGCGCCAACCTCAACCGTGTAGCTGCCGCTTTCAACAGTCCACGCCGAAACTCTGGTATCCCAATACGCCAGATCCTCACGGCGGACCCGCAAATGAATCTGTTGGCTCGCACCGGCGGCAAGGCGCACTTTGGCGAAGTCCTTGAGCTCGCGCGGCGCGCGGGAAACCGCAGATTCCGCCAGGCCCGTGTACACCTGGACCACTTCGGCACCAGCGAAACCGCCGGAGTTGGTGACCGTCAGCGTCACTGTGATGCCGGCGTCGTCGGCCACGGCACTCGCTTCCGAGTAGTCAAACGTTGTGTAGGAGAGCCCGTGACCAAAGGGGAAGGTGACGGCCATTTCGCGGGCGTCGTACCAGCGGTAGCCCACTAGGAGGCCCTCGCCGTAGCGGACATGACCGTGCTCGCCCGGGAAGTTCCCGTACGATGCCGTGTCCGCCAGCCGAACCGGGATGGTCTCGGCCAGGCGGCCGGAGGGATTGACCACTCCGTACAGCACCTGGGCCATGGCCCCGCCGCCGGCTTGGCCCAGCAACCAGCCCTCCACAATGGCGGGGACCCGGTCGGCAAAGGCTGATAAGCGGACTACTCCGCCGTTGGACAGGATCACTACGGTGCGCGGGTTGGCCGCCACCACGGCATCGAGCAGCTCGAGTTGGTCTGTGGGCAGTTCAAGGTCCGCACGGTCAAAGCCCTCGGACTCCTGCGAGGCGGGAACGCCCAGGAACAGCAGCACTGTTTCGGCAGCCTGCGCGGCGGCCACGGCTTCGCCCACCTGCTGGGCAGTGCTGGAGCCGTCCTCGCCGTAGCCGGGCGCGAAGGGAATCTCTGCGCTGCTCAGGGCACGGATCTCAGCCAGTGCGTTTTCCAGTTTGGTGGGGTTGATCTGTGAGCTGCCGGCGCCTTGGTAGCGGGGGTTCTGGGCCACATGGCCAATCACGGCCACCTTGGCAGCCAAGGCGAGCGGCAGCACGCCGTCGTTCTTCAAGAGGACAATACTGGCCGCGGCAGCCTCCCGCGCCAGGGTGTTGTGCGCCTCGACGTCGTATGTGGCGGTTGCGTCCGCGCCAGCAACGGCCTTCGCCACCAGCTCCGCCACCCGCGCAGCGGCAGTGTGAAGCACGGCAGCATCCAAAGTGCCGGCTTTCACGGCTGCCACCAGTTCAGCGTCAGTGCGGCCGCTGCTGGAGGGCATCTCCAGGTCAAGGCCCGCCTGCAGGGAGGCAACGCGGTCCACCACAGCACCCCAGTCTGAGACCACCAGGCCCGTGAAGCCCCATTCGTTGCGCAGCACGGAGGTCAGCAGCCAGGGATCCTGGGAGGCATAGACGCCGTTGATCCGGTTGTAGGAGCACATGACGGTCCACGGCTGCGCGTTCTGCACTACATGCTGGAAGCCGCGCAGGTAAATCTCCCGCAGGGGGCGCTCGTCAATGTCGGCCGAGACTCGCATGCGGTCGGTTTCCTGGTTGTTGGCGGCGAAGTGTTTCAGCGAGCCGCCAATCCCTTGGGACTGCAGGCCGTTGACTAGTGCCGCGCCCAGCACCCCTGAGAGCAGCGGGTCCTCGGACAGGTACTCAAAGTTGCGCCCGCACAGGGGGGGAGCGTTTGATGTTGACGCCCGGGCCAAGAAGTACGCCAACACCTTCGGCGCGTGCTTCCTCGCCTAAGGCGACGCCCACACGGGTGAGGAGTTCGGCGTCGAAACTGGAACCCAGGGCCACGGCCGGCGGGAAGCACGTGGCGGGAACGCTGCCGGCCAGGCCCAAATGGTCCGATGCTGCGTCCTGCTTGCGAACGCCGTGCGGGCCGTCGGTGAGCATGATGGAGGGGACCCCGGGGGCGTCCTTGGTGGTCCAGAAGTCGGCGCCACTGGTCAGGCCCGCCTTCTGCTCGAGGGTGAGGGTCGCAATGATTTCTTCAGGGGTGGTCATGATGCTCCAATTTCGGTGGTGGTCAGAGATGAGTTTTTTGGGGATGATATTCCGGCGCAGGGGCTTCCCGCGGTCCCGCTCCAGCAGGGCCGGTCCACCAGGTTCTTGGTCAGCTGCGCAACCATGGTGGAGGCCACCAGGGCACCCGGCCCCTGGCCGAGCTGCTGGAAGAACATGGGCAGGAGCGCTGTTTCCGGCCCGGGGCCCGAGCCCGCCAGGCGGTGGGTGTCCGGTGTCGTCCGTGCTGGGTGGAGGAAGCCATCAGCGCACCGCCTTGATGAACCAGACGGCGAAGGCGCCCAGGATGGACAGCGCAATGCCGATCGGGAACAGTGCCACGTAGCCGCCAAAGGTGAGGATCGCGAAACTCGCCACGCCCGGGGCGAGCGTCTGCGGCAGGGTCGCTGCAATGTTCACCACGCCCAAATCCTTGGCAAAGGAGTCGGCGGAGGGCAGCACCTCACTCATGAGCGCCTGATCCACGGCCTGGAACGCGCCGAAACCCAAGCCCGAGATGACAGTGAACAGCAGCCAGCCGGTGAACGTGGGCATGACCATGGGGATGATCATGGCCAAGCCAACCAGCACCGAGGAGATGAAGACGAAGATTTTGCGGCGCCCGATCTTATCTGACAACGGGCCGGCGATGAGGGTTGCGGTGAGGATGCCGGCGAGGCCGGCCAAGCCGAACAGCGGGATGGTCGCCGCGGCGCCCTTGCCCAGGCCGATGTAGTCCGCCAGGATGTACAGCTGGTACCCCGTGACGGCGAAGTAGCCGGTGTAGAGCAGCAGGCGTCCGGTGAACGCCCAGAAGAAATCGGGGTGGGCAACCGGATTCACCCAGAAGGTCTTCAGGAACACCGTGGCGGAGAACGGCCCGCGCTCCATGGTCTTGCTTGAGTGGTCGGGGTTGAAGACCACGAACAGCGTGATCACCACTACAGCCAGGCCGGCAAAGAACATGTAGCCGAACGGGATGTTTGCGGCGAACATGGAGCCAACGATCTGGCCGCCGATTGCACCAAGCATCATGCCCAGGCCGGCAAGGGCGGAGAACGTGCCGCGGGCTGCGCGGGGCACCTTGTCCGGCAGGATGGCGCTCAGCGGCCCCTGCGTGAAGTTGTAGGCGATCTGCACCATGACCCAGGCAATGCCGATCTGCAGAAGCGAGTTGGCCATGGCCATGCCGATGAGTGCCAGGCCGCCCACCAGGGTGCCGGCAACCATCAGCTGGGCGCGCCGCCCGAACCTCGAGCGGGTGCGGTCGGAGATGAGCCTCGCAATGGGTTGGGCCAGCATGGCGGCAAAGGAGCTGATCGTGGAGACCAGGCCCAGGTTGGCGATCTTGTTGGCCGGGTCGACGCCCTCGATCTGCAGCGGCAGCAGAATGCCGGGAACCGCGCCCCAAATGATGAAAATACTGATGTTCGCCGGAATGATCCAGCCCAAAAGCCGTTTGATGCTGCCCTTGACGAGCGGCGGGGGATCCGCCAGGCCGTGCAGGGTGGCGGTGTTTTGAGACGTTATAGCCATGTCGATGGTCCTCTTCACGGGGGCTCGTCATTGAGCCATCTGCGAATACCGTACAGCGCTCGGTTTCAAAGCGCAAGGGTTTCCGCCCATGACGTTCGACGGCGGAGATGGTTCAGTTCTGCGTGAAAACCGGGCCCGGCTTGGCCCCGTGAACTTATGCGTAGAACCCACCCTGGGTTCAACGCATAGGTGTTTGTGCGTGAAACCCACGGTGAGTTCAGCGCATAATTTTCCGAAGGATCGGGTGCCGGGCCAAGGCGCTCAGGGGAAACGCGAACTGACCCGGCGCCGTACCGAAGGTGAGCTGAGCGATGACTAGCGAAACGCCGTCGTCCTTGTCAACGGCCCTCTTCGCGGGGGGCTCGTCATGGAGCCGTATATGAATACCGGGCCCGGCTTGGCCCCGTGAAATTATGTGTGAAACCCACTGTGGGTTCAACGCATAATTTCCCGAATCAGGCGCGGGTCAATGCTTCCCAAAGCTGGGCGAGCTGCCCGGCCATGTCCACGGCGCCGTCCAGCAGCCAGTGGCTCTGGAGGCCGTCGCTGGCTGCCATCAGGAGCAGGGCGATGGAATCCGCGTCAAGGGTCGCCGGCAGTTGGCCAGCCTCCTGCTGCTCCCTGATGGCGCCGGAAACAATCTGGCGAAAGTAGGCGGAGCGCTCCTGGAAGTAGCCGTGGGCGGGGTGGCTGGCCTCGGAAGCCTCGGCGGAAAACTGCGTGTATAGGTGGACCAGTCCGGGGACGTCCGCGTTGTGCCGGACAACGTTGAGGATGCCTTGGATGACGTCGGTCTGGTTGGCCTCACTCCCGTAGGTGGCCATGTCCACGTCGTCGCGCTTGCGCAGCACCTCGATGAAGAGGTCCTCCTTGGTGCCAAAGTAGTGCAGCAGCCCGGTCTGGCTCAGGCCAACAGCGGCAGCCAATTCACGCAGGGAGGTTTTGCGGTAGCCCCGCTCGGCAATCACCCGCAGGGCGGTGGTCAAGATTTCATCGCGTTTGGCGATGCCTTTTGCGTAGGATCCTCGTGCAGCCATGCAGCCAGCTTAGGGCACATCGAAGTGGGTCAAATCCCTTGACCACCAAAACAGAGCTAGGTACTGTTTTTATCAATCCACTACAAGGGAGTACGTGTGAACACCGTTGATCCGCAGGGCCAGTCGATCGACAAGCGATTCCGGGACGCCTCACTACCGCTTGCTGAGCGGGTGGAGTTCCTGCTGGACCAAATGACGCTTGAGGAAAAGGCCGGACTGTTCTTCCCCACCATGGTCATGCCGGGTGAAAATGGGAGCCTTGATGTGAAAAACGCACCCTTCGAGCTGCCGCACGCCAGGGACTTGCTGCTCACCAAGGGCATGACGCACGTCAATGTGCTTGGCTCCGCACCGTCGGGGCAGGACCTTGCCGCCTGGCACAATTCGCTTCAGGAACTGGCGGCCAGCACCCGTCTGGGGATTCCCGTCACGCTGTCAACGGACCCGCGCCACCACTTTTCCATGAATCCGGGCACCTCCATGCTGGCCGGGCCGTTCTCGCAGAGGCCGGAAACCCTGGGATTCGCAGCCCTGAGCGATGAAGACACCGTTGAGACGTTTGCCGACATCGCCCGCCAGGAGAATGCCGAACTCACGGGCAAGCACTTCCCGGGCGGTGGACCCCAGTGCGACGGCGAGGATCCGCACTTTGCGCACGGCCGCGAGCAGGTCTACCCGGGCAACAACTTTGACTGCCACCTCAAGCCGTTTGAGGCCGCGTTCCGCCCCGGCACGAGCCAGCTCATGCCGTACTACGGCATGCCCGTGGCCGATCGCATGGTCAAGGTGATCGAAGCCGGCGTGGACCAATTTGGTGGTGAAGACAATCCCGAGCTCCTGGTTGACCTGGTCCGCGAGGGCCGCATCGCCGAGTCGCGCCTGGATGAATCCGCCCGCCGCCTGCTGCGCGAAAAATTCGCCCTTGGCCTCTTTGATGCACCCTTTGTAGACGAGGACGCTGCCGGCCGGATTGTGGGCAACAGCGAATTCCGGGCGGCGGGGGAGGCCGCCCAGCGGGAGGCACTGACAGTTCTGCGCAACGCCGCGAACACCCTGCCCCTGAAGGGTGGGCTGAAGATTTACGTGGAAGGGTTTGCCGCGGACGACGCGGCCGGGCATCTTGGAGAGCTTCTTCCACCAGGGTTCGCTGGCGTCCCCGAGGCGGACATCGAACGGATCACTGCGCTGTGTGCCACGGTGCTCACCGTCGTGGAAGTGTATTTGGACCGCCCGGCCATCCTCACCCCGTTTGTGGCGGCGGCCGCGGCCCTCGTGGTTGACTTTGGTGCCGCCGACGGCGCTGTGCTGGACGTGCTTTTCGGCGCCGCCAAAGCCCGGGGCACACTGCCTTTTGAACTCCCCTCCACCATGACAGCCCTTGCAGGAAGCAGACCCGACATGCCCTCCGATACCGCCAATGCGCTCTTTCCCTTCGGCCACGGGATCGCGCTGTGAGCGCCGCCGATGCCCTGGTTGAGGCTTTTGCGCAGGCAAGTACGACGGCGGGACACGTCCGGGGTGCCTGGCAGAACCAGTGTGCGGTCTTCCTGGGCATGCCCTTTGCCGAGCCTCCCGTGGGCCCGTTGCGGTTTGCCGCGCCGGTGCCACACCGTCCCTGGGAAGGTGTCCGGGACGCGCTGGAGATGGGGGCAACGCCGCAGCGCGGCAACGACGGCGGGATCACACTGATCCCTGAACCGTCGGTCCCGGGCCCCTCCACTCTGAACGCTAACGTGTTCACGCCGTCGCCCGGCATTGATGCCGGACTCCCCGTGCTGGTGTACATCCATGGCGGCGGCTTCACCTCGGGTTCACCGGCCAGTACCTGGTATGACGGCACCTCCTTTGCCCGCGATGGCGCCGTCACGGTGGTGATTTCCTACCGGCTGGGATTTGAGGGCTTTGGTGCGGTGGAAGGAGCACCCAACAACCGCGGGGTTTTGGACTGGATGCTGGCCCTTGAATGGGTCCAACAGAATGTGGCTGCCTTTGGCGGTGACCCGCAGCGCGTCACGATCGCCGGGCAGTCCGCCGGAGGTGGTGCCGTGCTCACCCTGCTGGGCATCCCGAGCGCGCAGCATCTCTTCAGCGCCGTGTACTGCTCCTCCGGTGTGGCGGCAGACGTCACGGTGGAGAAGTCGCGGGGGTTTGCGGCCAAGCTGGCACAGCGCGCCGGTGTGCCACCCACCCGGGCCGGCTTTGAATCTGTGGACGAGGAAGTACTGCTGGAATTGCAGAAGAAGGCAGCGATGCCGGAAGGCCCGCCCCTGAAGGCTCTGCAGTCGCTGGCGCAGGATGGGCTGATTCTGGGTCCCGTCATGGACGGCGAACTCATCGTCCAGCCCACCATTGAGTCCATCAGGTCCGGTGTGGGTGCTGGCAAGCCGCTGGTCATTGGCGCCAACGACGACGAGTTCTCCATGATCTTCTCCGATGCGAAGAACAAGCTCAAATGGATCCCGGCCGGCTTCATGCTGGGACGGATAGGCTTGCGCGGTCCCAAACGGCGCGCCTACCTGCAAGCCAATGCGGAGGTGAAGGCTCGCGGAACGGCCGCTGTCATGGGCAGGTACCTGACCGACTCCATCTTCCGCACCTTCATCCCACAGCTTCTGGAAGCCCGCGGCGGTGCGCCCACCTGGGTGTACCGCTTCGCCTGGCGTTCCCCCGTGCACGGCTGCGCCTTTCATTGCCTGGAGGTGCCGTTCTTCTTTGACCACATCGTCAAGGACGGCGTTGCCACCATCGCCGGTGAGGACCCGCCCCAGGCCCTGGCCAACGAGTTGCACACGGCAGCCTCACGTTTCCTGGCCGGCGGTGATCCGGGTTGGCCGCGTTATGGCGCCAACGGCGCCACGAAGGTCTTCGACAACCCCAGCACTGTCATGGACAACGGCTACGCTTCGGTGGTGCCGCTGCTGTAGGGCGTCTCGCTGCGCCGGTGGATCAGTGCCAGCATGGGAAAGAGCAGGACCGAGAGCATCCCCGCGCCAATCAGGGCGGTGGCGATGCCCGACGGCAACAGGCCGCGTTCCAAGCCAATGGCTGTCACGGCAACGATGATGGGTAGCCCGGTGGCGCTGAAAAGGACCATGGCGCGCTTGTCCCGCGCCGTGGCACCAGCGGGCGCGGCCAGCAGATTGGGCAGGCCGCGGACTACCAGGAAAAGCAGCAGGAACAGGGGCACCAGTGCCAGCGTCAGCGGGTCGGACAGCAGGGCGTCCAGATCGAAGGCAACCCCCGTGTTGATGAAGAACACCGGGACAAGGAAACCGAAGGCGACGGCGTCGAGCTTGTGCTCCACCACTTCCCGGTCGTGTGGCGTGGCGCCGGATATCAGGACGCGCCAGAGGATTCCGGCGGCAAAGGCGCCGAGCAGCATGTCCAGGCCAAAGGCCATGCTCAGCCCCACCAGCAGGGCCAGGATGAGAAGCACCAGGCGGACGGCGAACTGTCCGCTGGAATGCAGCGTGGCATTGACCATGCGGTGGATGACCTTGTTTTCGCCGCGCCCGGTGAGCCAAATCGCGAGGCCGGAAATGAGCACAAAGACGAGCAGAACCACCACCGAGTGGTCAAGGCTGTGGCCGCTGAGGAACAGCGAGATCGCCAACAGCGGGCCAAATTCACCCACGGTGCCTATCGCCGTGACAGCCTTGCCAAACGGCGTCGACAGTTCCTTGGCATCGCGCAGGACTGGCAGGAGCGTGCCGAGCGCCGTCGAGGAGAGGGCCACGGCGATGAAGACGCCGGCGGCTACGGTGGGTGCAATCAGGATGCCAACCAGCAACCCGCCGGCGAGGGAGATGAGCCACGCGAGGCTGGCACGGTTGAGGGGGCGGCCCTTGATCGCGGCAAAGTTGATCTCATTGCCGGCCATGAAAAACAGCATGGCCAGGCCAAGATCGGCCAGCACCGTGACAAACTCGGTGGGTTCGGCCCAGCCCAGCAGGCTGGGGCCGATCATGATGCCCAGGGCGATCTCAAACACCACCAGCGGGACCTTGGCCACTTTTCCGACGGCGGCGGCCAGCAGGGGAGCGGCGGCGGCAACCAGCGGGATGACCATCAGGCTCAGCAAAAGACCATCCACGGGGCTTCCTCCAGTTCAAGGGATGTTGTGGCCCCAGTCTTGCAGGACGGCGGCCCCTCCGCCATGGCAGGTTTGGATACATTTGGATCTGATCCTATGAGGGGCGCCACGAACCAATGGGCAACATCATCAAAGAGGCAACGCAGGAACCATGACCGAAGATTCGCTGTGGACCGATCCGCATGATCCCTCACTCACTCCGTACCGCAAGGTGAAGACCGTTGCCGAACGGGCGGCAAGGGGACGTCATGGGGAAATCCGGGATCAACCTCGCTGACCACCATCCTGCCCGGCACGAATCATTGTGAGCATGCTCAACATCCGCCGGACGGTTAGGATGTGACAACAAGCGTCCGCTGAGGAGCGTGAATATGCCAGATTCTCTTCGCCATGTGTACTTTCTTTCCGATGGGACAGGAATCACCGCCGAAACTTTGGGCAGTACCCTGTTGACCCAGTTCCCCCATAGCCAGTTTTACCGCACCACGGTGCCGTTCATATCGACCCCGGCCAAAGCCCGGTCGGTAGTTCGCGAGATTGACCAGCTGGCCCTGCAAGGGGAACCGCCGCTGGTCTTCTCCACCGCTGTGGACAAGGGGGTCCGCAACGAATTGGCCAAATGCAACGGCATCGTGGTGGATCTCATTGGTGCGCACGTGCAGTTGCTGGAGGAGACCCTTCACACCAAAGCCAGCCATCAAGCCGGCCAAGCCCATGGCCTGGGAAACGCGTTGCGCTACCAATCGCGGATGCTGGCCGTTGAGTACGCCATGGAGCACGACGACGGCCAAAGCCTGCGTGCACTGGAAAAAGCCGAGGTCATCCTTATCGCGCCTTCGCGGTGCGGGAAGACCCCCAGCACCATGTACTTGGCTCTTCAGCATGGCGTCTATGCGGCCAACTTCCCCCTGGTGGATGAAGACTTTCCCCGTGGCACCCTGCCAGCACCCCTGCAGCCTTTTCAAGCCAAATGTTTCGGCCTGACGTCCAATCCCATGCGCTTGAGCCAGGTGCGGACCGAGCGTCGCCCCGGTTCGGAGTACGCCTCACTGCGGCAATGCGGGATCGAACTGCGCAGCGCCGAACGCATGTACATCGCCCATGACATCCCGTACCTGAATTCCGCCAGCATGTCCGTCGAGGAAATCTCAGCGGTCATCCTTGACCGCATGAAGTTGCGGCACTAGAAGCTGACGCGAACGCACGCCACCCGCCGGAGCAGGATACCCGGAATGTGATAAATCCCACGGTCAGTCCGCGCCAATCCCTGCGAGGATGGACTGACATGGCGGTCAACAGCCATCACCTGACATCAAGGAGCACTGACAATGACGACAGACATCCTCTGGTTTTCCGAGCTTGGACTCAAGGACCTGGACCGGGTTGGCGGCAAGAACGCCTCACTCGGAGAAATGGTCGCGAACCTCACCAGCGCCGGGGTTAAAGTTCCGGACGGATTTGCAACCACAGCCGATGCCTACCGGCGGTTCCTGCGCGAGACAGGTGTGGAGGAGAAGATCGCCGGAATTCTGGCCGGGTTGGACACCGATGACGTCCGGGCACTGGCCGAGGCCGGATCTGCCATCCGGCACGCCATTGTTCAGACACCGTTTCCGGTCGACCTGGAGGCGCAATTGCGCGCGGCATATGAGCAGCTCGTGGAAAAACATGGCGGATCAGCAGAGCTGTCCTGGGCGGTTCGCTCCAGTGCCACCGCAGAAGACCTGCCGGACGCTTCCTTTGCGGGGCAGCAGGAGACGTTCCTCAATGTCCGCGGCATCGAGAACATCCTGGCCGCGGTCAAGGATGTTTTCGCCTCGCTCTACAACGACCGCGCCATCGCCTACAGGGTGCACCACAGTTTCGAGCACCTGGACGTGGCCCTGTCGGCGGGCATTCAACGGATGGTTCGTTCGGACGTGGGCGCGTCCGGAGTCATGTTCACCATGGACACCGAGTCCGGCTTCCAGGGTGCGGTTTTTGTGACGTCCTCCTACGGTTTGGGGGAGGCCGTGGTCCAGGGGGCGGTTAACCCGGACGAGTTTTACGTCTACAAGGAAGGTCTCAAAGCCGGGCGCCCGGCCATCCTCAAACGCGGTTTGGGGGAGAAGGCGCTGACCATGGTCTACACGGCAAACGAAGAAGTTGGCCACACCATTGAACTGGTCGCCACCGATCCTGCGCTGCGCGGCCGCTTCAGCATTACGGACGACGACGTTCAGCAGCTGGCCAGGCATGCCCTGGCGATCGAGGAACACTATGGCCGTCCCATGGACATTGAGTGGGGCAAGGACGGCGTGGATGGTGAGCTGTACATCTTGCAGGCCCGGCCCGAAACGGTGGAGTCTCGCAAATCCGCGGGCACGTTGTCACGCTACCGGCTGGAGGGGACAGGGCCGGTGCTCGCGGAGGGCCGTGCCATCGGCCAACGCATTGGATCCGGGCCCGTCCGCATCCTGGCGTCCATCGACCAGATGGCCGAATTTAAGACAGGCGACGTACTGGTGGCGGACATGACGGATCCTGATTGGGAACCGATCATGAAGCGCGCCTCCGCCATTGTCACCAACCGCGGCGGACGAACCTGCCATGCCGCGATCATTGCCCGGGAACTGGGCATTCCGGCCGTGGTGGGCACCGGAGACGCCAGCGTGGCACTGCCCGAGGGAAGCAACGTAACAGTTTCTTGTGCCGAAGGCGAAGCCGGCTACATCTACGCCGGCTTGCTGGATTTCCGGGTGGAAGAAACCGAATTGGACAGCCTGCCGGTGGCCCCCGTAAAGGTCATGATGAATGTCGGCACCCCTGAGCAGGCGTTTACCTTCGCACAATTGCCCAACCACGGTGTGGGGCTTGCCCGGCTTGAGTTCATCATCAACCGACAGATCGGCATCCACCCCAAGGCACTTTTGAACCTGGCGGACCAGCCCGCCGAGGTTGCGGAGATCATCCACGAGCGGATTGCCGCCTACGACGGACCGCTGGACTACTACGTCAAGCGCCTGGCGGAGGGAGTTGCCACGCTCGCTGCCGCGTTCGCGCCCGAGCCGGTGATAGTGCGCATGTCCGATTTCAAGTCCAACGAGTATGCAAACCTGATCGGTGGACCGGCCTACGAACCGCACGAGGAGAACCCGATGCTCGGCTTCCGGGGCGCATCGCGCTACCTGGAACCGTCCTTTCGGGACTGCTTTGATCTGGAATGCAAGGCCCTGGCCTATGTGCGCAACGAGATGGGCCTGAGCAATGTCAAGCTCATGATCCCGTTTGTCCGGACGCTTGATGAAGGTCGCGGCGTCATCGAACTGCTGGCGGAAAACGGGCTCCGCAGGGGAGACAACGGCTTGGAAGTGGTGATGATGTGCGAGGTCCCCTCCAACGCCCTTTTGGCCGACGAGTTCCTGGAGATCTTTGACGGCTTCTCGATCGGTTCCAACGACCTGACCCAGCTGACCCTCGGCTTGGACAGGGATTCTGCCATTGTGGCGGCCAGTTTTGACGAAAGGAACGCCGCGGTCAAGAAACTGCTCAGCATGGCCATTCGGGCGTGCAAGGCAAAGGGTAAGTATGTGGGCATTTGCGGACAGGGGCCCAGCGACCACCTTGATTTTGCCCAGTGGCTCGTGGCCGAGGGAATCGATTCGATCTCACTGAATCCTGACACCGTGGTGGATACCTGGCTGCAGCTCGCCGCCATGGCGCCCGCGTCCTAGACTCCCTGACAGCGGCGGCCCTTTTCTGAAGTAGGGGCCGCCACTGTCGTGTTGGGCGTGCTGGGAGGGAGTTTCTGAAGAAGATTTTGCTGAGTTGGGGAGTGAATGGTAAGTTGGGCCCTTTTTGGCCCTAAACGGCTCTGACCCGCGGAATGAAACCGCAGGTCAGAGGCACTTTTGTGCCCCGGGCGGGAATTGAACCGGCGGCCAAGAGAGTCTCGCCACTCTCATGCCAACATCCTCCATCGACAGTCAAAAACCGCTAGTGTCCGGGGGCGCGCGGGTCAATGCGGGTCCATTGGCATGTCATTATTTGTGGTTGGTTTCTTTCAAAAACGTGACTAGGCTTTGCAGCCATGCGCCGGAGCTGCCGTTTGATGGCCGTTTGCAGGTCCATCGACATCGTCGACGACATGTCACTGGTTGTGAAAGGAGGGCTGACGTGTGTCAACGTACTTCGTTGTTCGGGGCGTGGTTTCGGTCCGGCCGGCCAAGCGACCAGTTGCGGTGCGAAACATGCAATTTAATGATTTTTTGTTGGGGAAGTGGAGCATGAATTTCCCTAATCCTTACGCCATTTGCTTCCGATTTTGCTGTCCAGGCAGGCATGAATTTGGATCAATTTCGTCAGCCGAACTGCGAACGGTTGGTAGGTCATGGAATACCCGGGTGGCGTGCCGGGGAGGGTATGGGTGATGACGATGGGGGCGAATTCTCGAAGTTAAAAGCTGAGGGCCCCGCAGCTCCTGGCTGCGGGACCCTCAGTAATCCATAACAGGGAACCTGCCCCTGTCTTCTACTACAGTTTACTACTGTGAACAGGCGCGAACAAATAAGTGTGGAGGCGGTGCTGCTCCGGCGGCTGAGTCCACCCAGGTTGGCGCCGTACGTGGATGTGGCCGGGAGCCTGCAGGGTGCTGTGCGGCTCTACCGGTGGAACGTAGAGCTGTCCGGTGCGGTATATGAGACGCTACACATTTTCGAGGTGGTCTTGCGCAATGCCTTGGACGAGCAACTATGCGTTTGGAACGCGGGACAAATCAACCCAACCACGGGGGATCGGCACTCCAGCGATTGGCTCCTGGATCCCTCGATCTTGTTGGAACGCATAGTTGGCCGGGACATACCAGAGGCCAGGAACCGTGCCGGCCATTCAACCAGGACCAGGCCCAAAGCCCAACGCGACCCGCTGCATGCGGACATTCTTGCCGCTTTGTCCATGGGGACCTGGCGTTTCCTTCTCCCAGGGCGCAAGGACCTGGGCAAGCAACTGCCATGGGATGAAGCACTCCACCATGCATTTCCGCATCTTCGGCGACCGGTCCACGAACTTGAACGTGCAGTCGACGGCGTCTACCGGCTAAGAAATCGGGTGGCGCATTTGGAACCGTTGATCAATAGCAGCATCGCTGCACAGCTGGCCAACATGAGGACAGTCATCGGCGCCATCGACCAAGACCTGCTCTCCTGGTTCTCATCCGTGGAGAAAATCGGCGCCAGCCTGAAGACACGCCCGAAACCTTGATGGCACGGCGATCGTGACTGAATCAACGTCCACCACCTTCGATTTGCAGCCCGTCAAGTTTGTCAACAACATTAGGCAAGATGGGCTGGCTTGCGGGCGTTGTCAGGGCTTCGTGGAACTTGAACATTTTTCGGTAATGATTCGGATGGTGACGGAATTATCGCTGATTGAGGATATGGAGGGAGGTTCATGATGGCAACCGCTATTGAAGAGATGTTGGTGAAGCGCCCCGTTGACCCGGCGGCCGCGGAGGAGCATATGAAGCGCATGCTCGATGAGGATCGTGGCTGCCTTCTGCGGGAACAGAAACATCACCGCGAAGGCGAAGGGATGACTTCCTCGAGACGGTGACGGTAGCTGAACACTGTAGATCGGGATAAGTTTGCACCGCTGCCCACTTTTCTGAAATCCAAGTCAAGAGGCGTCCCGTATACCCTCCGCATCACCGGGCATAATTGCGGGCAGGGTCTATGCCGACATCGGGATAACAGTGTATGTGGGAATCCGGTGACCGCGGCGGCATGCGGATGGTTGTGCCGGGGAATTTTGATGGTGGTTGGACCTGTCGTGGACCGGTGTATGGGACAGCGCAGAGGACTTTCAAATTTTCGATCCAACCCGACCGGTCGGTTGGTTTTTGTGTTATCGTCATTTTATGGGCACCAAGGAACACATTCTGCAGACTGTTCGACGACTAGCGATCGATACCGGGTCAGTGCCGTCGATGGATACCATCGCTCACCAGGCGGGGGTCTCTAAGGGTGGGCTGATGCACCACTTCAAGTCACGCGCTGCACTGGTGGAGGGCATGGCGGTGCAGGCAATACAGGATATGGATGACGCACTGACCGTGGCCGCTGGGCGCGGTAGCGTGGTCGAGACTTGGTTGCGCATGTCAACTTCCCGTGAAGAGGCTGCTCTCTACCGGGCAATGTAGATCCTGCTCACCGATCACACCTCAATTACCGACACGCTTGTGCAGCAGGCAGCTGAGGCAACCGAGCGGTGGGAAAAGCTCTTCGCTGTTGCAACAGGAGACCCGGTGGCAGCCTTGGTCATCCGGCTTCTCGGTGATGGGATGCTGCTAAACAGCATCACGGACGATGACTCTGCACCCAGTGTTGATTCGATCTTGAGGTGGCTGGATCGCAGGCCCGCCAAGTGATTGATGGTGGCCTCCTCGCTGGCATCGCCGGCCTCGCCCTGGCTGATTCGCTGAACCCAGCGACCATCGTCGTCATTACCTTGATCCTGCTCACCGTCAGCCACCGGCCTGTCGGTTCAGCATTGATGTTTGTCCTGGGTGCGATGAGCACGGTCTTCACCCTCGGCATGGTCATCTTCCTCGGAGCCAATGCTGCCGCGGACGCCGTAGGCGAAGGGCTCATCTGGCTTCGCCGGGGAGTGTTCCTCATCGCAGCCATCACTCTCGCCGTCGCCGGGATGCGCCGCTTCAAGGACCGGGAAAGGAAAAGCATCGAACTGCCGGTCTGGTTCGGGGTATGGACGGCTTTCCCGCTCGGCATCCTGATTACCGGAGCTGATCTGCCGAACGCGTTCCCCTACTTCATCGCCATCGAACGGATGATCGCCGCGGATGTCGACACCCCCATAGGCCTGTTCGTGCTTGCCGGCTACGCTCTCGTGTACTGTACCCCGTGCCTTCTTCTGCTCGCCCTCGGCATGGCACACGGCGACAAAGTTAGGATGCGCTTACGGAAGGTGCTAGATCGGTTCTCGACGGGAACCATCAAACGCTCTATCCCAGCAGCTATAGCCATGCTCGCCCTCGCCACCGCAGTCCTCACCATCGCTCTCTGGCCCTGAGCACGCAGCGGTAGACGAGCGCGGCGCGGGATCCCGCTACGGCCAGACTGTGGGTAGCTTGCCAATGGCGAGCTGTAGTCCAGTGGCTACCTTGCTCAAATCACCTTTAGCGTATGATCTTTTCCGTTCACCAGGTGCCCCCGACTTCGGATGCCTGCAAGGAAACCCGGACCTTCCGGCTAATGAACCGTGCGGGAACGGACTACTACACCATCCGCATTTCCGCCCGTCGATTTTCGACAAAGCCTGAGATAATGGGAACCGAACGGCCCCACATCTCATCAGCACCAACCCCGAAGACCTGGCCGGGGGCGCCCGCTCCTGCCGATAGGAGCACAGCGTGTCCAGACCCAGACTGCGAGCAGCGGCTGCGGTGGTTCTTGCACTCGTCGCGTCGTCTTGCGCAAGCAGCACCTCGAGCGAGGCCCCGGACTCTACTTCGCCTCCGAGTGTGAGCACTGTGACACCGGAGAGCCCGCAACCCCCGCCGAGTCAGCCATCCAGCGCGCGAGAGCCGGGCACCACGATCACTACAGCCGCGAGCGACTTCGGCCAGATGCTCTTCGATGCCAAAAAGCAGGCCATCTATATCTGGGAGAGTGAGGAGAACATGAAGCCGGAGTGTTACGACGACTGCGCTGAAGCGTGGCCCCCCGTACTGACCGACGGAGCGCCGACCGCTAGCGGCGAGGTCGACTCAGCGCTGCTGGGGACGACGAAGCGGCGGGACGGCACGACCCAGGTCACCTACAACGGGCATCCGCTCTACTTCTACGCGCACGAGGGGCCTGGCGAGGTGAAGTGCCACAACGTCTCGACTCACGGGGGGCTCTGGTGGGTGTTAGATCCGGACGGTATCCGAGCCCCATAGCTGCAGTGCAGGCGGAGCCGAATCGACGGCGCATCCTGCAGCTACGCTGCGTGAGCTCACCACCCGGGACTGTCGGCGCCTCGTGAAACTCGACGGTGCTGCCACTAGGGCTGTTCAGGTGCGGGTGAGACTTGGCCAGCCCACGGCGGCGAGTGCCAGCTCGCCAAAGATCGTCGCCGTTTGGCGAGACGGTGACGGCTTGCGCTGCTTTTACCTCCCTGCGGACGCTGTCCCGAGCTCATCAGACAAGTCGACCCAGCCCATCTCGACACCGAGATGATTCTTGGATCAGGTTAATCCGCCTTGCTGCGAGAAAGGCTGCCAGCAAATGAATGGACAGAGTCGCTGGTGTCTGACTGAGGCGCACCGTAGACCGATCCCCTAGCGGACCGTGCCGTGGCCGGTCCCCTTACGGGCACAGGAGGGACGTGCGGATTACTTCTGAGGGAGTGGCATCTGATGAGCCATCCGCAGCGCATGAGATGCAGGACGAAGGCGAAACTAGAACTACGACACAGAGCGATCACAGAACGCCGACATAGAGCGCCGAAGTCCACATCCAATATCCATGCTTGCACCGTACCGAAATCTAGCCCTGCGCGCGGACAGCAGCAGTATTTGGCACTAGCTTTTGGGATGGTCACGTTACGCGGAATCCCGGCATGTTTCTGTCGTTTTCAGAAGTCGTCTGCACAAATTTTACTACTCGCCTGCACAGCCTTCTTGTGTCCGCAGCGGAACCCGTTGCGGGACAGTTGGCGACTTCATGCACCTGGGCGCGAGCGGAGTTGGAGGATGCGACATTCCCTGCCGCCTCAGTTGTCGCGGGCGTATGCTTCTACTTCAGCGAAAACCCGTTCGTCCTGGACTCCGATCGTGAGGGAGCTGCGGCTGTCATTCCAGGTGACATCAATGTCTATGCCGTTGACGTTCCACATCTTCCGCGAGCCTCTCTGGCCGTGCCATGGAATGATGGGTTCGCCGTGGAGGCTCGTCAGTTGACTGACAATGGCGTCGAAGCACTTAGTTGCCTCGGGGTCTGGCGATGCCGAATCCAGTCGGAGATCTAAAAAGACTGATTCTATGACGCCGTCAATTTCCCGTGAAGTGGCTATGACTGGAGGGCCGTCGTCCCTCGTTGCTATACGAAAGTGCACCGCGGCATCGGCTGAAACGTGCCCCAGAGACTGTGTGCCGCGGCTCCAACCTAGACGCTTGAACAAGGCTTCCTGTTCGGCCTTACTCTTAGGCCAGGGGTACCGAGTCAGCTCTTCAACCAGGTCAACAATGGCTTCAGGCTGCGGGATTTCTTTCATGAACCGTTCTCGGGATGTTATCCTGCCACGCTATGCCGGAACCCAGCGGATCGCTAGAGGGCCACAAGGTGTCGATCGACTGCGGCGTGGATTAGCCAGCCCATGAATCCGTCCCGCGGGGGAACGACGAACGAGACAAATTCTAGGATTGCAGGCCGTCGGGGTGCTGCGTGGTTGCCTTTCTGGCTAGTTCAACGACCGTGGCGCTCATTTATTCCGAGACCCGTACGACGCGTGGGATGTTGAGAACATTTATGGCAGCTGTTGGAGTTCGCCTGAAAAAGAAACTGCTTGGAACGTAGAGGGTGCCAGTATTGCCGAGCAAATTCGCGAAGAAGGCAGAGCCTTCGCTGACGTGGAATACGACGCGTAGAGTCAGCGCCCGAAAACGACATCATCAGCGCCGGCTAGAGATTGCCCTTCTAAGCCGGTGATGGAACGTTGGACGGTTTCCGAAAGCGTCTTGGTAGCTTGTGGCAAGACAGTGGCCTGCGGCGGCAATCATTCCCCGCCGGGGCCGGGGAGTATCCGAATGCAGACTTTGGATACTTTCCGAGTCCATGTGTAATTTTCGGGTTGGCACCTTCACTGCACCTAATCTTAGTGAAAGGGAAGCTCAGTGCCTTTGTCATAGAGCAATACGCCCTGGGCGGGCGTCATGGTGAACCATTCACCACCTTGGTTGGCGGCGAAGATGATCATTCTTCGACTCGAGTCAAGGGGATCGCCGTGGGGGTAAGACTCGCCATTGCCGCAGGTCTGAGGCATTGAGGAGATCCGGACGGGAACCACGCCGGGATCGCCTTTGAGGATCTTCTCGACGTTGACCAGATGGGTCTGTGCCTTGTACCCGTAGGCACTGGTCTCCCCGTCCCTACCTGCTGGTTTTCCAATGAGCACCATGGCGGCGTTATCAAATTGTTCTTGAGGGGTTTCAAAATGGACCCAGTCAACACACGTTTCGGTAGTGCTGCCTGGCAGAATGCTGCAGCCGGTTACGAGTACGGAGGACACGATGAACGCTTGTGCCAGCAGGGAATCTCCCCTCATGTCATGAACCTACACCTACTCGAAAACTCCGTCGAGGAGACTCGTCAAATCGGAATTGAAATGAAACTCAGGAGCATGCGCCAAGATCTGTCCATTACAGGTTCCGCCTATGTAACGGGCATGAAGAGAGTGGCGGTGCCGTGTTCGGATGAACCATGAGAGCGTACAGAAAGACCGTAGACGCGACGTTGGGAATACAACTAACTCTCACAGGCGCAGTAGGCGGTTTTGCGATGTTTGTACAGCCGTGGAGGAGCTGACCTGAGATTGATGACAGCTCCGCGGGCTGCCCGGCCACCCCAAATGATCAAGGCCTACATGGTGTTGCTGTTCTCGTGCTGACTTTTGGAATCGTGCTTCTGGCCATGTCCATTTCTGAACGGCGAGAGCGGATTCCATCCGACGCTGCCGGACACTTTGGAAAACTCAACTAGCCTCCGACAGTAGGAAGACCCTCCGGAATTGGACGGCGCTCTTTATCTCCCCTGTACCGCCCCAGCGATGGTTCCGCCTATGGGCACGGGCTATGTTCGCAGCAGGGTGGGTTCGGTCACAGTGAAACTCATTAGCGTGAATTTCCATACCGATCATCCTCAGACCCCGTCTCCCCAACGGCCCATCTCAAAGCGATGGCATTGCTTCTTGGCCCGTGGTGTTACGCAAAGGGAAGGAGTCGTTACATTGGCGCGTACAAGGAAAGCCTTACTTGATCCGGTCCATGATTCCGCGAGCTACTGAACAGTCCGCGGAGTGTCTCGCCACCGATCGTTCGCGGACACCAAAAAATCTTTCACATCCCGTACTTCACCTGCCACCTCGTTCGTGGCCATGGCGGATGTCACCTTCAGCGGTCGCTCAGGCCGATCCCGCGGTCATCGAGGCAGGGCGAGTGTTTCCCTGCGGCTGGCCCGATGGAGCGCAGGCAGGTGCAGGATGGTCCTTTGACGGCGGGTATGGACAGCCACACGAAGCGTTGCATCTTGTTGTACGCGCCGAAGTCCAGGATTGCGCCGTCGAGTTTGACTGCCAGTTCATGGCTGACGCTGATCGCGACCCCTGCAGCGTTCGGCCGGTTCCACTGGCCGAGCGAATCGCTCCCGGACCGTCCCGGGTCAGTGAGCAGGCATCGGAGGAGTTTCTTTGGTTCCGTCCGCGAGAAGTATAGTCCCTGCTTGCGGCAGCCTCCGGTTCCCTGATAGCAATGCAGCAGCCCGCCGAACACCTCGATCATGCCCACCGCATCCCCGGTCACGGTGAAGCTGCCATGACCGGGGATGCTCGCCAACAGGCTTTGGATGGCCGTCGAGTCCGTCATCAGCCAGGCCTTCTCATCCATGTGCCTCGTGCGCGGACAATTCGACATCGGCCTTGTTTTCGTCCGCAGGGATAGTGATGGCCTTGATCACCACGTCGTCGAGTTTCGGGAGCGCATGCCCGAGTCGATGTTCGGCATCCCGGATGGTCACTTCGACCGCTGACAGGGTGTTGTCAGCAACTATGACGGTTGCTGCGCCTTGCAGTCGGTGCCCGACCCAGCGCAATTGCAGCCGTGGCACGGCCAGAACACCGGGCGTTCCAGCTAGTGCGGTTTGTGCGCTGGATACAAGGTCAGGTTCGATGCCGTCCATGAGTCGGCGGCCAATGCTCTTAACTGTGCCCCACAACAAGACGATGATTGCGGCAGAGATCAGCAGGCCCACAATCGGATCCGCCAGCGGGAAGCCGAGCATCACGCCCACAGCACCGAACACCACGGCGAGCGAGGTGAATCCGTCGGTGCGGGCGTGCACGCCGTCTGCGACGAGTGCGGCCGAACCGATTTTTTGTCCGACCCGGATGCGGTACACCGCCACAATCTCATTGCCGGCGAACCCGATCACGCCGGCCGCGAGCACCCACCACAGGTTTTCGAGCGGTTGCGGATTGAACAGCCGCACGATCGACTGCCATGCGGCCAGGACCGCAGACAGGGCAATGACCACGACGATGAAGAGCCCGGCTAGATCCTCGGCCCTCCCATAGCCGTAGGTGTAACGCTTCGTGGCCACCCTGCGGCCCAGAATAAAAGCAATCCACAGCGGCACGGCCGTGAGTGCATCGGAGAAGTTGTGAATGGTATCTGCCAGCAGTGCCACGGAACCGCTGATCGCCACCACGATGACCTGTAGCGCCGTGGTGGCCAGCAGGATTATCATGCTAATCTTCAGTGCCCGGATGCCTTCCTTGCTCGCTTCCAGCGCACTGTCTATTGAATCGGAGGAGTCGTGGGTGTGTGGGACGAATAGTTCAAACAACCAAACTTTGAAGCCCGAGTGGTGCTTGTGGGAGTGTCCGCCATGGTGCTCGTCATGGTCATGACCAGGCGAGTGAGGTTCGTGGGGTTGGCTGTGATTCTCATGGTCACCGTGGGGATGGTGGTCGGACTGGTCAATGAGTCTCATGCCGGGGCCTGTTCCGCTCGGTGGTGCGCGGGCACCCCGCCGAGTGCGTGTTCAGCCTGATAGATCGCGTCGGCCACCAGCTGCCGGGCGTGTTCATTCTCCAGCCGGTACATGACCTTGGTACCGTCCTGACGCGTGGAAACCATCCGGGCCAGCCGCATCTTGGCCAGATGCTGTGATACCGCCGCCGGCGATTTGCCCGCCACCTCAGCCAGTGCACCGACCGCCATTTCGCCCTCACGCAGGGCAAGGATGATCCGGACCCGCGTGGCATCGGCAAGCATGGAAAAGATCTCCACTGCCAATTCCACGTACTGGCTGTCGACATCCAATGAACAAGCTCTAGTATCTGCATTCATACGCACATTATGTCATTAAAGCATTGCCCCCCGCTCGGTACTGTGAGCAAAGCATTTCTGCACCAGATTCACTCCCGCGGATGCGAAAGGCGAATTCGGGAGCAATCCCAGCCGTGGTCCGTCAGGGCTTGATTGTCCATAGCGCCGAGTATTTGACGTTTCACAAGCCACCCCCCAATACGAATATCCCGCCGGTGACGTGAGAATCGTGACACACTTTCCTTGAAAAGGATACCCCTATGGGGTATCCTTTGAGGTGTTGTCAGTGAACTAGTTTGTCGCAACCGTTGAACTTTGCGGATGCCACGGCCATTCAACCCCAACGCACACCATCCGACCCCTTTTCAAAGGAATTTCCCAAATGTGCGGAACTGAAACTCTAAAAGACCTCAACCTGACGCAGACAACCGAGAGCTCATGCCGCTGCTGCTCGACCGAGACAACAGCGGCCAAGTCGACCGGTGAGTCCGGAACCGCGTACTCCTTGGAAGGGCTGACCTGCGGGCACTGCGTCCAAAGCGTCGAGGCCGCCGTCCAGGGGATTGAAGGCGTGGAATCCGCCACTGTTGATCTTGTCGCCGGCGGCATCTCTACCCTGACGGTCTCAGGACCTGCAGCCCCTGAGGTCATTCGCTCTGTCGTAGCCACTGCCGGATATACCGTTACTGAAAGCTAGCAATCACTCCTCAACAACCCGAACGGAGCGAGGAATGAAAGAGCACCACAACGGACACGGTCACCAGACAATAATTAGCGGCGCCGATGATACTCCGAGGCCTCACTTGGATCACGCAGCCATGGGGCACAGTGACATGGACCATGACGATCATGCTGTCCATTCCGCTGGCCAGCATGCCGGTCACAGCACTGCAATGTTCAAGAACCGGTTCTGGCTGACCCTGGTGCTCTCGATCCCGGTCGTGTTCTTTAGCCCCATGTTCGGACACCTGCTCGGCTACACCCCGCCGGAGTTTCCTGGGGCGGCATGGATTCCGCCAGTGTTGGGCACGTTCATCTTTTTCTACGGCGGCCAACCATTCCTCAAGGGCGGGTGGCAGGAAATCAAGTCCCGGCAACCGGGCATGATGCTTCTGATCTCTATGGCCATCACTGTGGCGTTTATTGCCTCTTGGGTGACCAGCCTGGGTTTGGGTGGGTTCGACCTGGACTTCTGGTGGGAGCTGGCCTTGCTGGTGGCCATCATGCTGCTGGGACATTGGATTGAAATGCGTGCCCTGGGTTCAGCCCGCGGCGCCCTAGACGCACTGGCTGCCCTGCTCCCCGACGAAGCAGAACGCATCTTCGAGGGCGGATCGGAGACCATCAGCGTCTCCGAGCTACGTGCCGGCGACCTTGTTTTGGTCCGTTCCGGGGCTCGGATGCCAGCAGACGGCGTGATCACCGACGGATCCGCCGACGTCGATGAGTCGATGATCACGGGCGAGTCCAAGGCCATCCCCCGTACTGTCGGAGACCCCGTGGTTGCCGGAACCGTCGCCACCGACAACTCACTACGGGTGAGAGTCACGGCAGTCGGCAACGACACTGCCTTGGCTGGGATTCAGCGGCTTGTCGCCGAGGCACAGGCGTCAACCTCCCGCGCCCAAGCGCTGGCTGACCGGGCGGCAGCGTTCCTGTTTTACTTCGCCGCCGGTTCCGGTGTCATCACCTTCATTGTTTGGACCCTGCTGGGCAGTGTTCCAGATGCGGTGACTCGCACCGTGACAGTGTTGGTTATTGCTTGCCCGCACGCCTTGGGGTTGGCCATCCCCTTGGTGATCGCCATCTCCACCGAAAGGGCCGCGCGGGCAGGTGTACTGATTAAGAACCGGATGGCATTGGAGCGGATGCGTACCATCGACGTCGTCCTCTTCGACAAGACCGGCACACTCACCAAGGGCGAACCTTCTGTCATGGGCGTCGTTGCGACCGACGGAGTCACAACAGAAGAGTTACTGGCCCTCGCCGCCGCTGTTGAATCGGACAGCGAGCACCCGGTCGCCAGGGCGATCATCGCTGCCGCCAAACAAACCGGCATGCCAGCCTTGACGGCGTCGGATTTTCAGTCCCTGACCGGACGCGGCGTCCAAGCCACCGTCAACGGGATTCGTTCCGCAGTGGGTGGCCCCGCCCTGATCGCGGAACTCGGAGTATCTGAGCCCGCAGGCATCGCGGACACCACCGCAGCATGGATGGATCGTGGTGCGTCCATCCTGCACGTGATTCGGGACGGCGTCGTCATTGGTGCCGTCGCCTTGGAAGATGAAATCCGCGAAGAGTCCCGCCAAGCCATTCAAGCCCTGCAAAACCGCGGCATCAAGGTCGCCATGATCACCGGAGACGCCCGACAAGTCGCCACAGTCGTGGCTACTGAGCTGCATATCGATGAGGTGTTCGCTGAGGTTCTGCCTCAGGATAAGGATCAGAAGGTCGCCGAATTGCAGGTTCGAGGGTTGAAGGTCGCGATGGTCGGCGATGGTGTCAACGACGCCCCTGCCTTGGCCCGGGCCGAGGTTGGCATTGCCATTGGCGCTGGCACCGACGTCGCCATGGAATCCGCCGGAGTAGTCCTGGCCGGAAATGACCCACGGGCGGTGTTGTCCATGGTGGACCTTTCCCATGCCAGCTACCGCAAGATGTGGCAGAACCTGGTCTGGGCCACCGGTTACAACGTCATCTCGGTCCCCTTGGCCGCCGGTGTGTTGGCCTTTGCTGGCATCGTCCTCTCACCGGCCGCGGGTGCAGTTTTGATGTCGCTATCCACCATCGTGGTGGCACTGAACGCCCAACTGCTCCGGCGCCTCAAACTCAACCCCACCGACGTCCAATAGGACTGTTCGAAGCTCTCACCCAGCTTGGGTCAGTACAATTCACAACGACTAGCTGGATTCCAGAGGAACTACAGAAAGGATTTCACCATGGGCCTGCCAAGTAACACGCCCACGCTGGGATCCTTCCTGCGCTGGGGCGGGATGATCGCTCTTGCGTTCGCTGTCATCGGCGGGATCTTCGGGATGCATGTTATGGGCGGAGCAGCCGTTTCATCCATGGCTTCTCCCAGTATGATGAACGCCTCCACCGAAACAGTCAGTGTCAAAAGCACTCCGGTGTCGGAGCACCCAGTGTCCGAAGGACACGCAATGCTTGGCAGCGCCGCTCATGCGCCATCGACTGCGCTGACGGGCTGCGGCTGTTCCTCCACTGGATGTGAATCATCCATGGACATGCACCAGAGTTGCATTCCAAGCCTCGCCACAGCTGTGGTGAATTTGCCTCTGCCCGGAACGCTTGTGCTTCCTTCGACCGAATCTGCTTTTCTGGTGCTTGCTGGACACAAGTCCTCTGGCCGTGTTCCCGATCCGCCGTCACTGAATCAACTCTCGATCAGCAGAACGTAAACCGATGAATAGTCCCGTGTATCTCTCACGGGTCCTCATTCGTGTGCCCTTAAAGCTAGGGCAACTGCTAGATATTCGAGAAGTTTAAGTGAAGGACTGTTTGTTATGAAAAAATCATTGACCGTTTCAGCCACCATTGTTGCCGCCATGATCGCCCTGGCAGGATGCTCCACCGGAACCGACGGCGGATCCATGCCAAGCATGAACCATGGCGATTCCACGACGACACAAGCGCCGGTTACGGTGGGCGAACACAATTCCGCAGACACAATGTTTGCCCAAATGATGATCCCCCACCACACCCAGGCGGTGGAGATGAGCGACATCATGCTCGCCAAGACTGGCCTCGATGCGAAGATCACCGCATTGGCCACGGACATCAAGGCCGCCCAGGACCCGGAAATCAAAAAAATGACCACCTGGCTCACCGGCTGGACCGAGCCAACGGTCATGGCCGGCGATCACTCCATGAGCGGCATGATGTCGGCGGCCGACTTGGACAAGCTCAAGGCCGCCGAGGGGGCGGAGGCGAGCAAGCTGTTTCTGACCCAGATGATCGCCCATCATGAAGGCGCCGTGGCAATGGCCACGTCCGAGGTTACCGGCGGCAAGAACGCCAACGCGGTGACTTTGGCGAAGAGCATCGTCGCCTCACAGGAATCCGAGATCAAAGACATGAAGGACTTACTGGCGGCGCTGTAGTCCTTGACTGCTGCTGACAACTAACGGTGGCGGTTCGTGGACGTTAGAACCGCCACCACCTTCAATCTTTTCGATCAGCATGTTTTGGAGTTCTTGTGAAACCCCGCTTCTTCCTTTCGCCTGCCCGCACTACAGCGATCGTGGCAACGCTCACGCTTCTCGTGCTGGCTGGTTGTTCGACACCACCGGATCCGCAAGCTGTTGCGGCAGTGGGCAGCGATCATGTCCACGGGATCTATGTGGACCCCTCCTCGACCAAGGTCCTTCTAGCCACTCACGATGGGTTGTTCGATGCAACAGGGACAACGCGGAAAAAAATCAGTGAAAATACCATCGATCTCATGGGATTCACCTCCTCTGCCGAGCCGGGAACCTACTACGCGTCCGGTCACCCCGGGCCGGATTCCTCATTGCCGAACCCCCTCGGACTGGTGAAATCCACTGATGAGGGAAAGACCTGGCAACAGGTCTCCCGAGGCGGCCAGTCAGACTTCCACGCCCTGACCGTTAGCGGCGGCAGCTTGGTCGCTTTCGACGGGCAACTTCGCACCAGCACAGATGGAATAGCGTGGTCTACCTCGCCCGCAACGTTCTCGCCTGCCGTTTTGGCCGGAAACCCCGCCTCGACCGTCGTGTTGGCGACCACCGAAGCGGGAATTCAACGCTCAATCGACGCCGGGCAAACCTGGGAACTCGTACCCAAGGGACCCATCATTCAGTTCGCCGCGTTTGCTGACTCAGAGATGAAAGCCCCGACGGAAGCTGTCGGTGTTGCTCCGGATGGGAGCGTCTACGTCTCGAACGATTCAGGACTGACATGGACCGAGAGAGGAAAAATCACGGGCCAAGTCGAAGCCATCACTGCCCTAGCCGGCACCACAGGCAAACCCTGGATTTGGGCGGCCACTACCAATGGAGTCCAAGTTTCCACCGACGGCGGAGCAACATTCCAGCCAGCTGCATCCTAGCAACATGAGTACCGGAGAGTTTTTCGCCACGACGGTAACCTCCGGCGCCCTCCTCGTCGCCATACGACTGGCCCTGATTGCCGGTATCGTCTCGTTTCTATCCCCATGCATTCGGCCCCTCGTTCCTGGCTACCTCGGCTACGTCTCTGGTTTGACCGATCCGAACCAGGCGCGCAATCGCCGGCGTGTGGTGGCAGGGGTGGGTCTGTTTATCCTCGGATTCGGTGCCGTGTTCACCCTTTACGGGGCTGCTTTCGGGATGGTTGGCTCCTGGCTCTTCCGATGGCAGGACCCTCTCATGCGCGTCCTGGGCGTTGTCGTGATCGTCATGGGACTGGTGTTGCTGGGGAAGTTCTCTTGGTTACAACAGAGCCGCAAACTAACGCTCACTCGACGCACCGGACTTGGCGGGGCACCGTTACTGGGCATTGTGTTTGGCCTGGGCTGGACACCCTGCATGGGCCCGACACTTAGCGCCGTTCTGACCCTGAGCATCTCCTCCGGCAATGCCTGGCGCGGGGCAATACTGGCTTTCATCTACTGCCTCGGCTTGGGCATACCCTTCCTCCTAGTCGCCCTCGGCCTGGGCTGGGTTACCCAAATTCTGGGCTTCATCCGTCGCCACATCCGCATTGTCAACATCGCTGGAGCCAGCATGCTGATTGTCCTCGGCGTCTTGATGGTCACCGGAGTCTGGATGCAGTGGATCTACCAGCTGCAAAACCTCTCCGGTACCTACCTCACCGTCGTCTAGGCCCACATTCTTCAAAGGAACACCTCATGAGCCACACATTAAACCGACGCTCCTTCCTGGGGCTCTCCGTCGCGGCCACCGCAGCGGCCGCCTTGGCAGCTTGCACACCCACCCCGCCAGCAACCGGACAAACCAACCGAATCCTTCCTACCGACCCACTCATCAACGACTATGAAACTCGGCGGGATTCCACCGAAAAGACCGTCACCAAAGCCCTCACCCCCGGCCTGTTCTCCACCACCCTGGCGGGGAAGACGCTCACAACATGGGGTTATGACGGCGCCCTCATCGCACCGACCCTGCGCGGCACAGCCGGTGACCAACTCAAGGTCACCGTCACCAATAAGCTCAGCGAGCCCACCAGCATTCACTGGCACGGACTCGCCCTACGTAATGATGCCGATGGTGTCCCTGGACTCACTCAGGCCGCGATTGGCGCCAGCAAGGACTACCCCTACAGCTTCAAGCTGCCCCACCCGGGAACCTACTGGTACCACTCACACGTGGAAATGCAACGAGAACGGGCTCTCTACGGTGCCTTGATCATCGAAGACCCTCAAGAAAGTTTGAAGTACGACAAGGACTGGGTGATCATCCTGGATGACTGGCTCGACGGCGTCACCGGCACCCCAGAGGACGTCATCAAAGAGCTCTCCAAGGGTATGGCCGGTATGGGTGGCATGAACCACGGCGAAGGCGACGGCGGAATGGTGATGGGCCACATGCTCATGGGCGCCAGCAGCGACTTCCTCGGCGGTGACGCCGGGGACGTCGCCTTCCCACTCCACCTGTTCAACGGCCGTGAGCCGGAGAACCCGGAGACTTTCACGGCCACGGCGGGGGAAAGGATACGCCTACGTATCATCAATGCCGCAGGAGACACCGCCTACCGGGTTGGGGTCCCGGGCCAGAAACTGACTCTGACTCACACCGATGGATTCCCCGTCCAGCACACCGACGTGGACGCCGTCGTCCTGGGGATGGGCGAACGCATCGACGCGATCCTGACCGTCCAGGACGGCTACACCCCCGTGCTGGCCCTTGCCGAGGGGAAAGCCCAGATGACTTACGGCCTAGTTACCACCGGAAGCGGAACAGCACCCGGGAAAGAGGCTCTCCCGAAAACGCTGAGCGGCAAGGTCGTTGACGGTGGCCAGCTTACCGCTGACCCAGCTTTGAACCTTCCGTCCAAGTCACCGGATCGCACCCACGAGCTGCGCCTAAGTGGCGGAATGGCGAACTACGACTGGGGTATCAACGGCCAACGCTTTGACATGACCAAACCCTTCGAAAAGGCTTTTGACCTCAAGGTCGGGGAACGGGTGGAGGTGAAGTTCATCAACGACACCGAAATGTGGCACCCCATGCACATTCACGGTCACACCTTCCAAATCGGCGCCACCGGGGCTCGCAAGGACACAGTCATAGTCCGTCCCAAAGAGACCGTCACCGTCTATTTCGATGCCGATAATCCGGGGCAGTGGCTCTTCCACTGCCATAACGCTTATCATGCCGAACGCGGCATGATGGGCGTCTTCTCCTACCTCAAGTAAGACGGCCCCCATGAATCCAATCGCGCTCACACCCCTACTCATCCCCTCACCCACGGTCAGTGCACTGCAACTGGGGCCACTGGCCATCCGTTTCTACGCCCTGTGCATCCTGGCAGGCATTGTGATTGCCGTCTGGCTTACCGGACGACGATTAATCGCCCGCGGAGGCAAACCCGGAACAATCCTGGATATTACAATCTGGGCCGTCCCCTTCGGCATCGCCGGCGGACGGATCTACCACGTCATCACCAGCCCAGAACTGTACTTCGCGCCAGGGATGAATCCCTGGAACGCCCTGAAGATATGGGATGGCGGAATGGGCATCTGGGGTGCCGTCACACTGGGACTTCTCGGCGCCTACATTGGGTGCCGACGCAACCAAGTCTCCTTCACCGCCCTCATCGACGCCGCAGCCCCCGGGCTACTGATCGCCCAAGGCCTCGGACGTTGGGGGAACTGGTTCAACAACGAACTCTACGGCGACACGACCACAGTGCCCTGGAAACTACAGATCCACCAAATGGACTTCAGCACCGGCCGCGCCTACCTGGACAGCAACGGAGCCCCTATCATTCTGGGCTATTTTCAACCAACGTTCCTCTACGAATCCCTCTGGTGCCTAGCCGCCGCAGGATTGTTGCTCTACCTTGACAAGAAATTCCGGCTCGGGGCCGGATCCGTATTTGCCCTCTATGTCGTCTTGTACACCTCAGGTCGGTTCGTATTCGAGCTGCTGCGCTCCGACTATGCCAACACCATCTTGGGACTTCGGGTGAATACCTGGGTTTCAGGCCTGTTACTGCTCGCCGGTGCCACCGCATTCCTGTTTTGGCGAGGCAAACCTCGTTCAACCGTAGATCCCATACGCACCACCAACTCAGACGATATATCCGCGACCCCGTCTACTCCAAGGAGACAGCAATGAGTAACGCCAAGGACCGACAAGTCGAACGCAAGGCAAAAATCGATGCCGTGTTCGCCACGCACCGAGTGAAACAACGCCGACGGAACCTTTTCGTCTACGGCGGATTTGGCCTGCTGGCCGTCGCCGTCATCACCATAGTCGCATTCGTCATTACCGGGTCTATGCAGGCCCGCGAGGAGACGGCTGCGGCCGCCAAGAACCCGATCACTGGGGTCCAGACGTACCCGAACCTTACCCGTAACCACGTCCAAACCCCCGTGAGCTACCCACACGTCCCCGGTGTTGGTGGTGACCATTCAGCAACGTGGACGAACTGCGGTATCTATTCAGACCCAGTCGATGAGGAGCGGGCTGTTCACTCACTCGAACACGGGGCGGTCTGGATCAGTTACAAGCCAGACCTTTCCCAGAAAGACGTCAGTGCCTTGACTGCCCTGGTCAAGGGAAAACCCTACGTCCTCCTCAGCCCCAATCCGGACCAACAAGCGTCCATCACTGCCTCCGCGTGGGGTACTCAGCTCACCGTACCGAATGCCGATGATTCCCGACTTCCCGTGTTCGTCAAGGCCTACGCCATGGGCCCGCAGACGCCAGAACCCGGGGCTGCATGCTCTGGTGGCACTAACGGCTAAGCAACCCGCCCTAGAAAGGACAGAACAGGAATAATGGTCTCCCCGGTCATGACGCCCACAGGGGCTACCGTCGTCACCGCCTTTAGTCAGGAGCGGCCAGGTGATCATGGCCGTGGGTGTTCTGGTCGGACTCTCACACTGGATCGCACACGTCGCCGTGACCGGGGGTCCGCCCGGCATGCAGGATCTCCTCATCGGATACCCCACAGCTACCGCCCTCTTGTTTGCAGGTGCCATCGTGGCTGGACGTGCCACGCCCAAGAAGCGCTGACTTGCCACCCTTGGGCATGCAGGCGAGAACCTGGCCCATGAAGGCAACCACACTGCCCCTGATGGGTCCCGCCAGTGCGCTCAACGATTGAGGACCGCGACGTTTCACGGTCCTGATCCTAGAGTCGCCTCAGCCTTCAGTCATAGTCTGCTTGGGGCGTTGCTCCACCGATCTCCGGCTACCCATTGTTTGTTCTGTTGTTACAGGTTCTGGGTACCACGATCGTCTTGGACAGGAGATCATAGGTTCTCTCGGAGCAGCCCGTTATCCACCCGGCGTTAGCATGCAGCACGCTACTTGGATGAGCTCAATAATGATTTATCAGTGAATTCGCCCTTGCGTGCCTGGCCAATGGGAGGGGTCACGGTGGCCCGAAGGCCACCAGGACCCCCACATGTCACTTTTTACACCGGTGCCTTCCAAGAAGGAGGGGATTCGATCAGATGAACGGTGCCGGATCGACCGTTTGACCATTGACGACGACCTCGAAATGAAGGTGGCATCCGGTGGAATTACCCGTTGACCCAACCCCAGCAATCTGCGCGCCTGCACTGACTTGCTGGCCGACGCTGACGCCAATGCTGTCTAGGTGGTTATACGTGGTTTTGATCCCGCCACCATGGTCAACCACAATCCGGTTTCCGCCTCCGTACTGGCTCCAGCCAGCCTCTGTCACGGTCCCGCTCCCCGAAGCGAAGACGGCAGTGCCGCAAGCCGCCCCGAAATCGATCCCGTTGTGCAGTTCTCCACCAGCGCCGCTCAACGGATTGGTCCGATACCCGAAGGGTGAGGTGACCGTCAGTGAGGCCAACGGAGGCACCAGTCCCGAGGACGGGTTAGCAGTAGGAGCTTCTGGTGCCGGTGCGGGTGGTGTGGGTACTGTTGGGGCCTGTACCGGCACAGGGGTCTTTTCTGCAGCCGCTGGCTGCAGTCCGCCTGCGGGGGCTGTCGTTGGTGCCGGTTTGCTGACAAGAGACGGCTGAGCGAAAGACAGCACGACGTCCTTGTCCGCTGTCACTGTCGGTTGCGCTGTCGAGGTGGCGGCGCTGGCGGTCACCGCAGAGGAAAGGTGGTTGGTTTCGGCATGTGCGGCGGGAAGTGCCGTTAGGGCAATGAATCCTGCCGCTGCCACAGCTAGTGCCAGTGGCTTTCGGCCCGTGACGTGTTTGGATTTGATTTCAACTGGAGACGTCCAGTGGCGTCCAGGCAAGGTCGGGGAAGTCTTGGAGACGGTGGCACGGCGGCGGCCGTGTTGGCGGCGGGCAGGCATAGATAAGGTCCTCTCGACGCCGACGAAGTTAGCTGTCGGATTCGGGCGAGGGGTCTGCCCGGCCCGCTCAACGCATAGCCGTACAGGCTTGGATTGTTGAGCGCGCTTCACCCCAAGGCGCACTAAGGCGCCGGCGGTGGTTCCTCCGTCCCCGTCTAGAAAATGAACGGTCGTGATCCGCCGACGGGGTTTGGCGAAGCGGCCACGAACATACCCTTAAGGGGCATGTATTTATTCAAGCCTAACCAAAAAGCTTCAAAAGTTATAATTCCGTTACATTCGGATGCCGATGCCCTTCTCTCCTCAGGTCAGTACCTTTCGCAATTTGCAGACAATCCGGATCACAAGACGCCACTCCTCCAAATCGTCCCGGCAACCCCTTTCGGGACGATTTGGGGGGTCCGGCTGGCTGGAAGTCAATCGTCATGGAATGGACCTGCTGCAGCCCACCGTTGGGCTGGTAGTTCACGGCAAAATTGCCCGACTACGTGGGCCGGAAGATCGAATCTCCCGCGCCGTGCTGGCTGCAGTCTCAAGGGAAGTTCTTGGCTAAGCGACGGTCCTCAATGCCGAGATTACGGCGAACGGAGGGCCAATTCTTGGTAGTCACATTCCACGATCGTCCAAGCCAGGAACAATCGCGGAATCTAGGGGATTTTCTGTCCACTGGTCGGGAAATATGAGAGCAAATTGAACCTGAATCGGCCGAGTTGGAGCCAATTTCGTGACCAACTTTTCGTTCAAAAACGTGAGTAAAACGTGATTCGGCCCCCCGACGCACCCGGCCAAAAAAGTAAAACCGCAGGTCAGAGCCACATTTGGTGCCCCGGGCCGGACTCGAACCGGCGGCCAAGAGAAACTCAGGAGTCTCATGCCAACAGTGATCGTTTCACGTCAAAAACCGTGTGTTTCCGGGGGAGTGCGGAACAACAGGGCCCCTTTGACATGCCAAGGATTGCCGTGGGTTTTCGTTCAATAACGTGAGTAAAACGTGATGAGGTCCTGCAGCGTAGCGCCGGAGCTGCTGTTTGGTGGCCGTTTGCAGGTTCATCGGCATCATCGACGGCATGTCACCGGTTGTCGATAGCGGGCCGTCGTGCATCAACGACATGTGTTGTTCAGGGCCCGGTTTCCTTCCTGTCCGACAGATGGCTAATTGCCATTGCAGAGATACGGTTTGGTGACTTCTTACTGGGCGATTGGAGCATCAACTTCCCTGATTTAAGGGCAATTTGGGTCTTATCTGTCGTCCTTTCCGGTATGGATTGGGATCATTTCTCGGGGTTAAATTGCGAACATAAAAATGACTGCCGGACGCGATGAAGTGCGAATCTGGTTCCTCATCGCTTTGATCGGGCCCCAGCTTGAGTTGTGAATTCTCGCCGCCGGGTGTTCTCAGATTTGGGTGTCCCAGATTGCATGAGTATGCCAGTTCTCTGGTGCGCCGATGTCGTTGATGGTGGGTCCGGGAACGTTAGGGAAGGAGGCCAGGAGAGCCTGTGCCTTGTTCGTCCAATCGCTGTTGTCACCAAGGCTGTCAAGGAGGAACGCGCAGAGATACAGGACTGAGTAGATGCGGGTCTTCGGCGTTCCGGTCAGCCTATTGAGTGGGTTTAGAAGAGGTGACATTCCGGTTGGTATTCGTTGGAGCCGGAAGGTCACTGGCTGGTTCCAGACCCGAGCGTGGTGGGCGCACATATTGCGGACGTGATTGAGGACTTTGAT